>JAUNJW010000016.1:9115-14980 GCA_030533035.1 Erysipelotrichaceae bacterium | reverse complement strand
CACCCAGGGTTCCGCTTCAGAAGCGGAGAACATCCTGACAGGTTCGGAAACGGCTTCCGTCAGATCATTGCTGAGCTGTACATAACACATTTCCCCGTCAACCAGGTCAAGCCATTCATGGCAGAAAATCATATATGGCACTCCGGCTTTTGAAAGGCAGAAGGTGCCGTCCAGGCAGTTCCATTCTTTTGGGGTGGCGAACCTTTTGCTGTGGGGAAGGAATGGTCCAAGCGGCTGATCAGCTTTGAGGATCATTGTACCCTTGCGCTTCCTCTGTGAGCTGTCAAATGTCGCAAACATGTAATAGGCCCCTTTGTAACGGTGCACTTCCGGCGCCCAGTAACATCTGTCTTCTGTAAATCCTTCCGGTTTATGGAACACTTCAAAAGGGCCTTCCCAGTTTTCAAGATCTCTGGAAACATAGCCGTCAATGCCATCCTGCTCAACCCAGCATGTAGGTCCCCTGGTGCCGTAGAGATAATATGTGCCCTTTTCATTGAGAATAAACGGGTCACGGATATGAATATCTTTCAGTTTCATAATCATTACCTTCTCTTCACTCATTATAGACGCAATTCAGCAGATGGAAAAAAGAGCTGTAACGCATAGTGATCATTTGCAGTTCGTGCTGTCCGTTAACCGGGGACATTCTGAAAATGGAACGAATCGCCGGAAGTGTCATATATTCTTCTGTGCTTATGCTGATATAATTTAATCCTAAAAAGCATTTGCTTACAGAGGAGAGGAAAAATGACAAAGCTTTTGAAATCAGCCGCTGCCGCTTTTATTGCGGTCGCAATGCTGGCTGGATGCTCACAGCAGCAGCCTGCAGCCGACGAAACTCCCGCAGAACCCGAATCATCTTATGAAGTCACCATGGGTGCCACTGTCACTGACGCAGGTCAGTATGTGGACAGAATGGTCATCAACTTCGGCGACGACATGAAAGTCTCCGGTGTTGAAAATGACACATTTGAAGTCATGATGACATCCACGGTTGACTACGGTGCTGAAAAGGGAAATCCGTACGCTTACTACGATGCATCAAAGCCCCTTGAAGTAGTCAAGACAGAAGCCAATGGCGGCGTTCTGACAGTTTACTTCAACCAGACACAGGCTCCGACACTCACATGGCTGGGTGAAGGCAGAAACTACCCTGCAGTTCTTGAATTCACAGTCAAGCAGACAAAAGAACTCACACTGTCCACAAAGGACGGCAGAGAACTTCCGTTCACAGGCGAATACACATGCTCTGCCACATCCTACAAAGATCTCGACTGCCCTGAAGTATCTGCTTATACAGACGTCCAGGATGAAATCAACTATCAGTTCCATAAGGGCTCCAACGATAAGCTGATTGTCTTCTTCCATGGCAATGGTGAAGGCGACTTCCCGGTCAAGGACACAAACAACAATATCGCCCAGATCCTCGCAAACAGAGGCGGCGCTGCCTGGGTTACAGAAGCTCAGGACGTCTTCGGTGATGCAAGTGTTATGTGCTTCCAGGCTCCGAATATGTGGTATTTCGCAATCAAGGACAACCTGCTTGAACCCTGCTACAACGAAATCCAGAAAGTCATTGAAGAAAACGGAATCAATCCTGATGAAATTTATCTGTCCGGCGCATCCGCAGGCGGATTCATGAGCACAAGAATGATCATTGCTTATCCGGATCTGTTCAAGGCTGCCATGATCAACTGCCCTGCTCTTGACGCTGCCAACGCAAGAAGCGAATCTGACGACGCGATCCCGACTGACGAAGAGCTCGCCCAGCTGCTGAACTCCGACACAGCGATCTGGCTCGTACAGGGTGAAACAGACAGCTCCGTCGATCCTGAAGAATGCTCCAAGAGAATCTGGAACATCATCACAAAGGATGCTGAAGTCACAGAAACACACTTCGACGGCGACAAGGGAATCGCTTCCGGTTTCACAACTTATGAAACAGCTGACAACAAGTACAAGCTTTCCCTGTACGAAACTGTTGACCTGGCTGAAGTTACTGGTATCTCCGGTGAAACAAGACAGGGCGGCAAGCTGAAGTTCGCTGAAGACTATGACCTGGATGGCGAATACACAGAAGTCAAGTACAGCGACCACTGGTCATGGATCTACACACTGAGAAACAACCCTGAAGCTGCAGATGGAACACACATCTGGCAGTGGGCTGTTAACAGCAAGTAATTGATTTCCTGACATAATCATCCGGAACCGTCTGTATTACACAGGCGGTTTTATTGTTTTTCTTTTCCGTTGTTTCATTTCAGAAGCAGCGTAAACAGTTTGATTTTTCAACCGGTCAGTGTTGTCTTCGGCTGAGCGCTGTGTTACATTTCCTTATGCATTCCGGAAGGTAAAAAGACATGGAAAAAGATTATACAGAATATAACGGCAATATTCTTTACGGCAAAAAATGGGCGGTATGCGGTGACAGCTTTACTTCCGGCGTCACCGGAAATGTATTTGAAGACGGTTTCTGCAAAGGCATGCCGAAAACATATCCCTATTACATTGCGGAACGAAATCATATGACAATTTACCGCTTTTTTGAAGGCGGAAGAACACTCGGATACCCTGCTGACAATACATTTCACAACAGTCTTACAGATCCGGATGCGGAATACTATTACCGGAATATCCCTGAAGATTCGGATTATATCACCATCTACCTGGGCATTAACGATTCCCATCATGAACATGGAAAGGCAAAAGACGGAGAGGATCCGACCGGTCCCATTCCCATCGGAACAATGGACGATACAGGCACTGCGACATATTGCGGAGCGTGGAATGAAGTTCTTTCCTGGCTGATTGTCAACCGGCCCTTTGCCCATCTCGGCATTCTGGTTTCCAACGGCTGCGACCGCGAAGAATACAGAACAGTCCAGATCAATATGGCTGTGAAATACGGTATTCCTTACATTGACATGAACGGCGACCGCTTTACCCCGGTCATGATCCGTTCACAGAATCCGGATATCTCCGCTGAAGTCAAGCATGCCGTGATGTTAAAGCAGGCTGTGGATTATCCTCACAACACGCATCCCAATGACAAAGCTCATGCGTTTGAGTCCTGTTTTATTGCAGATTTACTTCGCCGTATCTGAAAAAAGCTGATTAAGAAAGCCCTGTGGCAATATACCACAGGGCTTTTAGCTGTATTTAAATAAATGCTTTGAGTTTTACTTTCCTTTCGGATGCATTTCTCCTCTGACCATGGAGAACGCGTCCATCGGATAGTTTTCAAGGTTTTCAAGAATACCGCGTTTGTCAGCCGCACCGATCAGCTTCACCCTGGCCTTTCTGACTTCCATTTCAGCCGCGTGTTTGCTCGGACCGCCGACACATCCGCCTTCACAGATCATCGCCTCGATGAAGTCCTCCGGCAGTCTGCCCATGCTCAGCAGCTTGACGCCGACAACACAGTCTTTGCCGCCTGTGCATTTGCGGAGTTTGACCTGATCGGTATTCTGGCCGCGTTCCTTCATGCATTCAAGAACAGCCGCCGCGACGCCGCCGCTGCTTGAGAAGCCTTTGCCGTGTACGGACGCTTCCTGGTATGTTTCCTCAACCGGTTCAAGTTCAATATCCTTTGACTTGAGAAGGGATGTCATTTCGCCGAATGTCAGGACATAATCCGCGTTGCCTTCAATTCCCATCTCCTGGGATTCGCTCTTTTTGGCAATGCACGGGCCGATGAATACAGTAACGCAGTCCGGATGCTGGGATTTCAGGAATCTTGAAACAGCGCACATCGGGGAAACAATGCTCGACATATTCTTTTCAAATACATCGGGATAATGCTTCATCAGCAGATTGATAAATGCCGGGCAGCAAGATGTTGTCATCTTGCGTCCTTCCTCAAGGGCTTCCGCCCACTCTGCGGATTCATAGGCTGCTGTCATATCGCCGCCCAGACCGACTTCAATCATATCCGTAAAGCCGACTTTCTTCAGAGCGGAACGGATGGAAGCCATGGAGATATTCTCACCATACTGGCCTTCAATTGCCGGTGCGCACATGGCATATACTTCTTTACCGGCTTTGATGGCGCGGATAACATCGAGAACATGAACCTTGGAATCAATCGCGCCGAACGGGCAGGAGTGGATGCACTGTCCGCAGCGGATGCACTTCTTCTCATCAATGACACAGATGCCGTATTCATCATAGGAAATCGCGTCAACCGGGCATGGTCTCTTGCAGGGACGGATCAGGTGCGCAATGGCGCCATACGGGCAGGCATTCGCGCACATGCCGCATTCCCGGCACTTGTTGGGATCGATCTTCGCTCTTGTTTCAGTCATCGAAATCGCGCCGAAACGGCAGGAATTCATACATGCCTTGCCAAGGCACAGACGGCAGTTGTCCGTTACTGTATAAGAGGACAGCGGGCACTCTTCACATGCCGGCTCAATGACCTGGACGATATTGTCAGCCGGCTTTGTGACAGACGCATCCTGGTTGGATGCCAGACGCATTCTCCATCTGAGAATTTCTCTTTCCTTGTATACGCAGCATCTCCATGTGGCGTGGGGACCCGGTGAAATCTCATAGGCCAGCGCTTCCTTGTTTTCCTCAGTCAGCGCATCATTCCATTCAAGGCGGGCAAGGCCTTCCACAACGCGGTGTTTCAGGGCGACTGCGCCTTCATCGTTTCTGATCATAATTATGGCTCCTTTTATTTCTTCTCTACTCACGCATATTATACTGAATCCACCGTGAACAAAAAATGGATTTTTTCGACTCTTTTCCAGGAGCAGATATTTTGCGGGCATTTTATTCCCCGGCAGCCTTTTCTTTTCAGATGATCGCAGAATGATGACGGCACACCGGCGGAAATAACAAGGAAGCCAAAGATCTTTATGAACAAAGGCCGGCAGCTGAAATAATACGGACTGCACTGACAATCTGCCGCACTAAAAATCCCGATTTTCCTTAAAAATGAGGGAAAGCCGGGACTTTGAAACATCTGATTTCTTATTCCGCCTGACAGTTAATTCATGTACTATTTCATGCATTTTCATCCATAAAATGGTATCAGGAACCGGTTCCTTACCTGCTGCGGCGGTAATAATTTACCAGCGCTCCGCAGAGATTGGCATCGTTTCCCTGTCCAGAAGCTGTAATTTCCGCATGTCTTACCTTGAACGGGAAAACTGAAAACAACTGTTCAAATTGTTTTTGAATTCCTTCGATGAACAGCGGATTTGCGCTGATACCGCCGCCGATCACGATTTTACCGGGATCATAGGCAAACTGCAGTGTAAACAGGACTCCCGCAAATGTCCTGCAGTAGGATTCAAACAAGGCCGAAGCCTCCGCATGTCCGGATTCCACCATAGCCATAAAGCTTTCTCCTGTCAGTGACTGATCTGACAGCTTATTTCTGAATACCTGTGTAAATCCTTCCATGCCGCACTGATTGCCGAAAATAATATTGAAACCGAAATCCTGCGCACTGCCGCAAAGCGCCATAGAGAGTTCACCCGCATAATTGTGTGAACCGCGGAGAACTTCTCCTTTGTGCACCAGCGCAGATCCGATCCCTGTGCCCACCACAATCACAAGGCCGTACTCCTCGTCTTTCAGGGCGCCGTTTTCCGCTTCCGCAAGAGCTGCGCATCTTGCGTCATTTTCGATGCTTACCGGGACATGATATCTGCTTTCAAAAAGCTCAATCATATTGACATTGTTGTTGTACTGCAAGGCTCCGCCCTGCACAATCAGTCCTGTGTCAGGATTGACCGTGCCGGGAAGACTGATTGCTATGCCGTCATACTTTCCGGCATGGAACAGCTCATCAATACATGCGATGAAATCATTGAGACACAAATCTTCACCGAAGAAATGGTGCTGGTGACG
>JAUNJW010000016.1:0-9105 GCA_030533035.1 Erysipelotrichaceae bacterium | reverse complement strand
AATGCGATGTAATGATTGAGACTTTTGCGCGGTGTGGGTACTTTACCCTTTTCGCCTAACTGATATTCCTCTGCCGCGGCCCATTTAATAAAAGTACCGCCAATATCCAGCGCCAGAATACTCATATACACACCTCCGCAGCTGTTGTTCCTGAAATATTACTCATATTCCTAAGCTTTGTTTTCATTCTTCAAACCCGCCGTCTTTGTCATCTGCCACGTTTTTATTCTGCAGATTGAATTGAAAATGATATGTTCCTCCGGGAAGGATCCGTTCCTGCCCATCCTGCAGGATCAGGTGGGCTGCTGTTCCCGATGGAACCGTACACGTATAAGTGACACTGCCGCCATTGCGCTGCCAGCAGGATCTGATTGTGCCGGAATGAGTCTTATAGGTCCCCTCCGCCCAGGTCAGAGAACCGCCGATGACAGGCCTGAGTTCAAATTCTGTGAATCCGGGTTTTGCCGGTCTGATTCCGGCAACGTATTCGAACAGGAACTGGCAGACTGCGCCGAGAGAATAATGATTGAAGCTGTCTCTGAAAACATCCAGGACATTCCAGTTTTCCGGCATGGAAGTCGCACCGAGCGTAATGGGATGAAGCCATGAAGGCGCCGAAGTCTGTTCCAGTATCATAAAGGCTTCTTCTTTTAATCCGTTATCACACAGCACCGGCAATAACATTCCTGTGGATAGGAAACCGGTATTCAGATGATATTCTGCTGCTTCGATTTCTTTTTTCAGCTGCTGGATCACCAGCGGCTTTTTTTCTTCACTGACCATGTCATAGGCAAGAGCCCGTACATAAGCTGCCTGATGGCCTTTCTGGATGACACCGTCTTCTTTGATCAGATAACGGTCATAAGCATATTTCAGTCTTTGTGCACTGTGCTGATAGAATTCCGCGTCTTCAGTCTTTCCCAGCACTTCTGCCATATACGCCAGCAGATCACAGCTGTATTTTGTACAGGCAGTCGCTGTTTCGGGTTTGCCGTATTTTGCCATGTGGCGGACAAAGTCTTCCGGTCTGCCGCCATTGGCAAACAATTCAATGACCTCTTTTGAAGGCGGTAAGGGTTCATTCCATTCACCATAATGGAATCTGGTGTCATAGATCAGATCTCCTTCGCCGTTTCTGTACCACTCTTCATTTTTGCAGAGAGGGTTGATTTCTTTCATGCAGTTCAATGAAAAGTTCACCCATCTCTTTGCGGTCTCATAGTGGTTTTCCAGTATCGTCTGATCCCCATACATCTGATAGAGCTGGTACGGGATCACGACAGAACTGTCGCCCCAGCCGACAGAATCCTCTCCGATATTGCCCTCTCCTTCCGGTCCGGCCAGAGCCATATCCGGTCTTGTTTTCTGAACTTCAGTCAATTCATCCGGATTATGAACACTGGAAGTGGACGGGAAGGTAATTCCCAGCTTGCCGGAGGCATACTGTTCGACGGACTGATCTTTCAGCCATTTTTCATAGAAAGATTTCACATTCATGAAATACGCGGAAGTGCGGCAATAAATTGCCGCGTCTCCTGTCCAGGCGTTCTTTTCCCTGGTCGGGCAGTCCGTTGCGACATCGAGATAATTGCCTTTCTGCGACCACCTTGCATTCTCAACAAGTCTGTTGATCAGTTCATCGGAGCACTTGAAGTCACCGGTTTCTTCCAGATCGGAATAAACCGCGATGGCTTTGAACTCTGCGTTTTCAATTCCTTCGACAAGAACATAGCGGAAGCCGAACCATGTGAAATACGGTTTGTACTCTTCCGTCGCTGCGCCTTTGCAGATATAGGTAACTTCCTGAAAACGGTCCAGACCGCCGTCGCAGTTGGCAGTTGAAAAGTTTCCGTTCAGGTCGAGACCTTCGCCATGTTTCAGATGAACCATCTGACCGGGCCTGGTATTGAACAGTTTCATGGATACATAACCCGCGATATTCTGCCCGAAATCAATCACGAGGTTTCCTGAAGCATCTCTGAATGGCTTTCCCTCAAAGACTTCGTGTTCGGTGACCGGAACACCTTCTGTTTCGATGAGTCTGCCTTCTGTATGTTCATGACATCGGGCAGCTTTGACCCGGTTGTTGATTTCAATCCGGTTATCAAAAACTTCCCCTTTCAGGTAATCAGTGGAAATCAGCTTCCCGGTTGAGACTTCAAACGACTCATCCGTAGGAATCAGCTCGGTTCCATCTTCGTAGCGGAGTGTGATCTCACCTTTTAAGGCAAGTGTATAACCGAAATTGTTATGCCATCTCCACCAGCCGTCGCCGACCGTTGTCTGCCAGATATTGGTTCCCTCTTTCAGAAGATCGGTAATGTCATATGTCTGATACTGAATACGGTGATAATAGCTGGTAAAACCAGGCGTAAACCGGTGATCTGTCACTTCTCTGCCGTTGATTTCCGCACGGTAAATGCCATGGGAAGTCACTGTCAGGGAGGCGGAGAGAAGACTATGTCCGACTTCAAAGGACTTCCGGAATACCGGGATCAGAGGATTGTTTTTCCTGTCATCTGGATGACAGATCCAGACTGCTTCTGCGCTGATCATGATAACTCCCTGCAAAGCGCCAGAATCCTGGCAGCGCATGTTTCAAGATCCTCTCTTGAGATTTCTTTGTTTTCAAGTGCTTCCGCGATCCTGTCACAGTCGGGCTGTGAACCCGGCATAATCCAGTCATTTCCGTTTTTGATACAAAGTGCCGCGTCACTTGCGCCGTATGTTCCAAGATTCAGGCGGTCACTGGTTGTTCCCCAGTCGGTCATGACAACACCTCCGAAGTCCCATTCCTTTCTCAGAACGGTCGTCAGCAGGTCATAGTGGTTTGCGGTATGAACTCCGTTGAGAAGATTGTAGGAGGACATAATGCATTTCGGTGCTGACTGCTTGATGCAGAGTTCAAAGCCTTTCAGATAGATCTCACGCATCGTTCGTTCCGAGATGACACTGTTGGAGCCGAAGCGGTTGTATTCCTGATTGTTGCAGGCAAAGTGTTTGATTGTCACAGAACATTTCTCATGTTTCTGAACACCTCTGACGATTGCGGCCGCAGTCAGTCCCGAGACCACCGGGTCCTCGGAGCAGTATTCAAAATTGCGGCCGCATAACGGCATTCTCTGAATATTCAGAGCCGGTGCCAGCCAGATATTGATTCCGTAAATTCCCATTTCCTCACCGACGATGTCCCCGCAGATTTCCGGAACTTCCGGATTGAAAGACTGGGCAAGGGCGGTTCCGATCGGAATTGCGGTTGTGAACTGATAATACTTTTTCTCCGATTCACTGATCTTTCTGATTGTGTCGATCTTCGCCTGAACGGCGGACCTGAGCGGTTCGTCCAGGAACTGCACAATGCTTTCCATAGCCGCAAATTCATTGCCGAAAGCCGCACCGTCCCTGAGGATGTAGCTGGTTGCCAGACGCAGACCGGCCGGGCCGTCCGCAAGAATCAGCTTTCCGAAGCCTTTTCCGCTGAAGAAATCCGGGCTTTCCGCAGCCGCGCCAGCCACCGCGTTGCCGGCATTGCCGATAATGGAAGTGCTGCTGTTTTCGTCGTATCTGCCGACACATGTGTGAATCAGTTCATCGTCCGTAAAGCCACAGAGATCAATCTGCTCTTTCTCTGGATAAGACACTCTGTTTCTGTCAAAGTGACCAATCCCCCTGAGCCCCTGAACATCTGCCTCAAAGATTTTCAGTCCTTCTGTATCTGCCGCAGGAAGGAGAACTGATCTGTCTTCAAAACCGGTATTGATATGCAGGTCTGTTGATTCAAGAACTGCAACCGTCTCATTCAGTCTGACAGCGCAGATATTCATGGTGTCTGCCATGATCAGGTAATCTCCCTTTTCCAGAATCCAGGCAGACTGCTCCTCACTGTAAGAGGCCATATTTTCCAGCGGCAGCGTGAGTGTGATCTCTTCACTTTCACCAGGCTGCAGTTCGCGGGTCTTGCCGCAGGTTCCAAGTTCCTTGATCGGCTTACTGAGTGTTCCTTCCGGAGCTCTGTAATAAAGAAGAACCGTTTCCTTCCCGGGATATCTGCCGGTATTTGTGACTTTGACCGCAACGGAAAGTTCATTGTCTTTCAGATCCGCATGACTGAACTCTCTGGTGAATTCTGTAAAGCTGATTCCATAGCCGAACGGAAACAGAGGCTTGTGATCTGCCGTGTCATAATAGCGGTAACCGACGAAGATGCCTTCTTTGTAGCAGGTGTCGTTAAGATCATAATTCTGAATCACATCACAGTCTTCCGCCTTTGCCCAGGTGGCAGTGAGCTTTCCGGAAGGGTAACTTCTTCCAAGGATGATGTCAGCCAGCACATCGCCTGTCACTGTACCCAGCTGTCCCAGCAGCAGGATGTTCTCCACTCTGTCCAGTACCGGTGAAAGGTCAACCGGACCGCCGGTGTTCAGTACCAGCAGGAACTTTGCGTACTTCCCAGCACAGCGATGAATGTCTCTGATTTCGTCATCCGTCAGAAGATAATCTCCTTTCTTGATCTGTCTGTCCGATCCTTCGCCGCTGTTTCTCGCCAGAACATAGACACAGACATCCGCGTCTGAATCAACAGGAAAATCATATTCCGGCTCATCCGGCGTTTTTCCCAGCGCAGCCGCAATCACAGGGATTTTTTTCTTTTCCGCTTCTTCCCTGATCTGCCTGTAGAACTGAACAGTATTGTCTGCTCTGCATGCGTCATATCTGTCCATCCAGTCTTTCGAAACGATCGTAAAGCCGGCTTTTTCAAGACCTTCTTCACAGGTGGTGAAATGACGCACATTCACATCTCCCGATCCGGTTCCGCCTTTAATGGTCTGTCTTGCGCCGCTGCCGTATAAAGCCAGACGGCATGGCTGTTCCAGCGGAAAATCCCCGTTTTTCTTTAAAAGGACAGTGCATTCCGGAGCGATCTTTCTGAGTGTTTCGTTATGTTTTATTTCAAAATCCCTGACTGTTTTGTCTGTAAATCTCTGCATGGTTTTTCCTCATTCCAGTTCATTTACAATTCCATGAAGAACTGTATCGATCTCTTTGATTTCCTTCGGTGTCATCTGCAGCATTTCCATGATCTCGCTGATTGTGTTTCTGCTTAAGGCAAGCTGAAGTCCTTCCAGATGATAGCCTCTTGCCTTTGCGGCAAGGGCCATGCCGTCGTACATCGGTTTGAGTAAAGCCTGAACTTCCTCATTCTGTTTTTTCATATGTTCCAGAGAGCATGCGATGCTCAGGACTGGCGCATAGTCGGCATTCAGGGATACTCTCTGTTCCGGCTCTTCAAAGCCGTGATAGGTAAGCTTTCCGAGCGTTTCCTTCAGCCAGCCGATGCTGTCTTTTGTCCAGTTGGGAACTCTTTCGGATACACCATTGGTGACAACCCAGTCTTCGCCGGTTGAGAATCCATGGCCGCCGAAGGAATAGATATGGCTTTCAAACGGAATATCGTGTTCTGCCAGGGCAAGCTCCATGCGGAGGGTATTTGTGATGTCCACTGTCTTGTCATCGCGGCAGGCAGCGAAGAAGCACGGGCACGTTTCCCTTGTGACATTCTGATACGGATACGGCATGCCGGGCTGGCACATGTCGACGATGTCTTCAAGAATTGCCGGATAGACAAGAACTGCCGCGGCAGGTCTGTGTACTGCCTGGGTGGCAGCGACAGCCGCCAGATGTCCGCCGGCGGAGAAACCGGAAATGACAATCTTATCCGGATCGATGTGCCATTCTTCACTTCTGCTCCGGATGATTTCCATCGCTTCTTCATAATCCTCAAGAGGCATCGGCCACTTTCCCTTTCTGTTGGTTGTATATCTCAGGATAAATACCTGATAGCCGGCCTGAAGATATGTCATGGCAGCCGGATCCGCTTCCCGGTCCGAACACATGGCGTAACCGCCGCCCGGCATTACCAGCATGGCCGGACGTTTTTCAAAGCCGAACTCACCGCCCGCTTCCTGTATATAAGCTGTCAGAGTTACATTTCTGTCTTCGTGCAATACGATCACTTCGCTTTTCATTGCGCTTTCCTCCAGATCTTTTTCAATTCTTCGGCAATATAGTTTTCCGCTTCTTTCGCATAGGCTTCCTGCTCGGGATTTTTCGCGTCCTGATCAGGGTATTCTTTATGGTTGACTTCCAGGAAACCATGCAGCGCCTTTTCCCAGACTCTGAATTCTGTTCTGACTCCGGCTTCTTTCAGAAGTTCATTGTATTTTCGCGAATGTTCTGTCAGAGGATCTGTCCCGCAGCATGCAAAGACAGCCGGCGCGATTCCCTTTAACTGTTCTTTGGAAGCTGCGCACGGTGAGATATACGGATCATTTACCGATACGCCCTCCGGGAAGAAGACCTCTTTCATGACATCCATGGTTTTCTCATCGAGCAGTCCGTTGAATTTCACAAAATCCAGGAACGGATAGCACAGCACCTGGGCACAGAGATCAATGCCCTGGTCATGCAGGATCAGTGCGGAAGCCGCTGCCAGATGACCGCCGGCCGAGAATCCCATGACGGCGAACCTTTCTCTGTCCAGCTGATATTCTTCACTGTGCTCCATGAAGTATTTCACGGTATCCGCAATCTCGTTCTGCGGATACGGGAAGGGATGGATATCCAGTTTGGTGTAATTGATATTGACAATGAAAGCTCCGCACTTTTCCGCCATATCCAGGCAATAGGAATCCAGTTCACTGGCATCGCAGCCGACCCAGGCGCCGCCATGGATATTGAAGATAACAGGATACGGCGCGTTCGCATTCTCCGGCCGGTACAGAAAGACATTCACAGGATCCGCGTTTTCTCTTTTCACCCGAAACGCTTCCCCTTTTGTGTCTTTCCAGACTTCCTGTTTTCTTTTGAGGCGGATCATCTTTTTCATCATTTCAGCTTTCAGGCTCATATGCTTGCACTCCGTTATTTCTTTTTACTCACACATTCCGTACAGGCGGCGGGCCATATCCGCCTTGTAGCGGAAACAGTCTTCCCTGAGTCTGTTCTGCAGCGGCATTTCTTCTGCTTTGTCTGTGCCGAAGCCGTGATAGCCGTCTTCATATTTTTTCAGATCAATGAGTTTTCCATGTTCGCTGAGCAGCTGCGCGTAGCGTTCTCCCTGCGGATGCAGAGGATCTTTTCCGCAGACGATAATGACAGCCGGGGAAAGCTTTTTCAGGGTTTCTTCAGAGATCTTCGCCGCCGGGGAAAGAACTTCACTGTCCAGCGGGATCAGAGGCGGATAAAGGGAAAACATCATATCGTACAGTTTGTTACCCTCCGGGAAATCAACCGGGATACTTCCTGTAAAATCCAGAAACGGCACTTCCATGATCTGGCCGGCAATCTGAATCTCTTCCTTTGCCAGCAGGATTGCCGATCCGGCTGTGAGATGGCCGCCGGCGCTGCCGCCGGAAAGAATAATCCTATCCGGATCAATGCCGAGCTGATCCGCATTTTTCTTCAGCCACTTTACTGTATCGGCAACCTCTTCCTGGGGATACGGGAAGCTTCTGTCATACAGTCTTTTGTAATTGACATTGACGACAAAGGCGCCAAGCTCTTCACTTAATCTCTGGCAGTAGCGGTCATCATCGACAGCGTCCATACCGACCCATGCACCGCCATGGATCTGCACAAACACCGGTGCTTTTTCCATTTTTTCAGGGAAATAAAACAATACCTCCACCGGCTCTTTGCCTTCCCGTTGAATCTGTGCTCTCTGGCCGATGACAGGATCTGTCGCATAATGCTTATTGATCCTGTGAAAGCGTGCGTTGAATATCGTCTTTTTAATTGCATTCAGCGGTTTCATCTTTTACCTCTATTCTTAATTTCCCTGTGCCGCGGATGACGGCCATTGCCCGTCCCTGCCAGGTTTTTACTGTTCTTTCGAAATAGTTTTCATCGCTTTTCGGGTCAGCTGATCCAAGACCCAGAAGTTCGGGATTGTTTTCTTCACTGACAGTCAGATTCACCGTCACATCCGGATTCAGAATTCCCGAATCATCCATGACTGCGAATTCAATGATTCCTTCTCCTGCTTCCATCTGTTCCACATGCACATCATAGGAAGCGGAAATCAGTTCGTCTGCTTCTGCCGGCTGTCCATTGCGGATATTGACTGCCCTGAGAGTGCCGGGTTCATAAACTGCTGTAAAGAAGGCTTTGTCACGGACGGTCTTCTCTTTTCCGACGCATCTGTCATTGATATAGAGTTCCACTTCCTCCGCATCGGAATAAACTTCCACTGTAACTGGATTTCCTTCCTGTCCGCGGAAATTCCAGCGTCTTTCTCCATCGCTCCATCCCCATTTAGTCGGTGACTGTTTCTCACCGTAATGGGCGGGATCCTGAACGGCAATGTATGGTTCTTTTCTGAGCCCCCAGACAATCTCACGCCAATAGGAGACAGGTCTGCGGTTTCCGGTCAGATCGAAATCCCCGCAGCCGGCTGAGCGCCAGGGATATCTGCCGTAAAGATCATTATTGTCAGCTTCACCATAGCGGTGCTGACCGACGCCGGCCTCACCCAGATAATCCCAGGCTGTCCAGCCGAAGTCTCCGATGATCTGCGGATGTTTCATGCACTGCTGCCAGTTTTCATACAGGGCGCCGGGATAGCACTCCGTTCCCAGAATGATCCGCTGAGGATACTTTCTGATATCCGTTTCATAGCGGAATTCAGCGTAGTTGTAACCGGCAATATCCGTCTGGCTGAAGGCTTCTTCCAAAGGCTCACCCATTTCATCTGACACCAGTACTTTGTAAAGTTCCTACATATTGCCGTTGAGCATGGAATTGATATCAAATCATTTTCTGGCGGCGAGATCCGGTATTTTATCCAGCATGGCAAGAATGATATTGATGCTGTTGGTTGTATATCTTGTCTGATCCAGGCTGCGGATCAGATCACAGATCTTTCTGCCGTACTGCACTTCATGGGGATCGCTGACTTCCACGATTTCATTGCCAATGGAGTAGATGATGACAGAAGGATGATTGTACGCAAGCCTTACCATATCTTCTGTATCCTGCTTCCAGTCATTGCGAAATTCACATGAGTAATCCCCCTCAACCTTCGGAACAGTCCATGCGTCGCATAAT
>JAUNJW010000015.1 GCA_030533035.1 Erysipelotrichaceae bacterium | reverse complement strand
CAGGGAAACAGGCGCTCCGACCTGAAGCGGCTGATCATCACCGCCAGCGGCGGCTGCTTCCGCACAAAGACAAGGGAAGAGCTCAAAAATGTCACGGTGGAACAGGCGCTTGCCCATCCCAACTGGGCGATGGGGGCCAAGATCACGATTGATTCGGCCGACATGATGAACAAGGGCTTTGAAGTCATGGAAGCCCACTGGCTGTTCGATGTGGACTATGATGACATCGATGTCATCATGCACAGGGAGTCGGTCATTCATTCCATGGTCGAATACCGCGACCACAGCGTGATTGCCCAGCTCGGCGCCCCTGACATGCGGCTGCCGATCCAGTATGCCTTAAGCTGGCCGGACAGATTCGACCTGGAACAGAATGAGCCGCTTGATCTGGCGAAGATCGGTGAGCTGCATTTTGAAAAGCCGGACCTGAGACGGTTCCCGCTGCTCGGACTTGCCTATGAGGCAGGCCGCAAAGCCGGCAACAAGCCCGGCATCATGAATGCCGCCAACGAAGTCGCAAACCTGGCATTCAGAAACGGTGAAATCCCGTTCCTTATGATAGAAGATATTGTCATCTCGGCAGTGTACAAGCTCCCGTTCAAAGAGGTGAAGGATGTGAACGATCTGATCGAAGCCAACGAATGGGGCGTCCGCTTTGCCAATGAGATGATTCACGGAGAAAGAAACAGATGACCATCATTTATTTTCTGATTCTTCTTTCCATGATCATTGTCATCCATGAGGCCGGCCATCTTCTGGCCGCCAAGAAGTTCGGGGTGTACTGCTATGAGTTCGCCTTCGGCATGGGACCTCTGATCTGGCAGAAGAAGGGGAAAGAAACAAAATATTCCATCCGGGCCATTCCGATCGGCGGCTATGTTTCCATGGCCGGCGAACAGGACGGCGACGACCTGAATCCGGATGTGCAGGTGCCCGCGGGCAGACGTCTGACCGACAAGCCCTGGTGGCAGAAGATTATCATCATGCTGGCGGGAGTCACCATGAACTTCCTGCTGGCGTGGGTTATCTTCTCGCTGTCCATGCTGGCGGTGGGCGGCTGGCGGGCCCCGGCCAAGGCTGTTGTCAATGAAGTCGTTGCCGGCAGTCCGGCGGAAGCGGCCGGCTTTATGCCCGGCGACAGAATTGTGCGGGTGACAAAGGAGGACGGCTCCTCCATTGAACCTGACACCTATGTGGACATGCAGGCATTCTCCGCCGGCTACAGCGGTGTGGAAACCTATATCGTTGAAAGAGACGGCGAACAGATTGAGCTTGAAGTCACCCCGCGCTACAGCGAGGAGGACGACGCGTATCTGATCGGCATCGTCGGCACCAGCGGCGAACTGGTTCCTGTCACGCTGCTCAACTGCTGGTACTACGGCGCCGCGGAAATGGGCATGATTGCCAAACTGCTGTTTACAACGCTGGCCGGCCTGCTTCATGGCCACGGCTTAAGCAACCTGTCCGGTCCGGTCGGCATCTACCAGGCGACGGAGACCTACGCGGCCATGGGCTTTATGAGCTTTATGCTGCTGGTGGCCCAGCTGTCGCTGAACGTCGGCATCTTCAACCTGCTGCCGCTGCCGGTCCTTGATGGCGGCCAGATTGTCATCACGCTGGCGGAAACGATCGTCGGCAGAAAGCTCAACGACAGAATCAAAACAGGCCTTATGCTGGCCTGCTGGGTTGTTCTGATCGGGTTTATGCTGTTTGTGACGTGGCAGGATATTGCCAGGTTATTCGGCTGAAAATGAAAGGAAATCCATTGCGGATTTCCTTTTTTCTTACAGCATCGGCTTTCCTTTGCAGAAGGTCTGGCGGACGGAATAGTCGTCGTTGAGGACGGCGAGATCGCAGTCATAGCCGGCCTGGATTTTTCCGATATGATCATCCATGCCGAGCAGTGAGGCGGGATTGATTGTGCAGGAATTGACCGCCTTGTCAAACGGCACCAGCGCTCTTTCAACAAGATTGCGCAGGCCTTCGTTCATCTTCATCGTTGAACCGGCAAGGTTCTTTTCTTTGACAAGATGGGCGCTGCCGTCAGGATAGATTTCAATCTCATGGCCGCCGAACAGGAATTTCCTTCCGGTTTCAAATCCCTTGCACATCAGCGAGTCGGAAATCATGATCGCTTTGTCGGCGTTCTTGGCTTCAAAGAAGATCCGCAGGGCCTGCGGTGTACTGTGGTTGCAGTCGCAGATGATTTCTGAATAAAGGTCCGACATCCGCAGGGCTGCCCCGACCAGTCCGTTTTCACGGTGCTTCAGCGGCGTCATCGCGTTATACGTATGGGTGATGGAGCCGGCTCCGTTGGCAACGGCCATCAGCGCCTGCTGATAGGTGGCTGCCGAGTGGCCCATGGAGACCGTGACGCCATGCGAGGAAGCGTATCTGGTCAGCGCGAAGTCAGGATCATGCTCGGGCGCCAGGGTAATGACTCTGATCAGATTGTCAGCGGCTTCCTGGTATTCTTTGAATTCCTCAATGGTCGGCGGGACGATGGCTTCCGGCGGCTGGGCGCCTTTGTAGTCCATGTCAAGGTAGGGGCCTTCAAAATGGATGCCGAGAATTCTTGCGCCTTCGTAGCCTTCCTTCACGACGTCGGCCACGTTGCGGACCGCTTTGAGCAGAACTTCTTTCTTTTCGGTGACTGTCGTCGCCAGCAGTCCGGTGACGCCTTCGCTGACAATTCCCGCTGTCCATTTTCTGAGTCCTTGAGGATCCGCGTAGTTTGTATCAAAGCCATAAGCCCCGTGGCAGTGGATATCAATGAATCCCGGCAGGATTCTCAGATCGCCGAAATCGATATCCGCTTCTGTCTCATAGGGAAGAATCCGGGTAATGATGCCGTTTTCTGTTTCAATGGCGGCCGCAGCCAGGTCGCCGCAAATGTAAACACGTCTGCTTTTAATGATCATAAAGAC
This sequence comes from Erysipelotrichaceae bacterium, assembly GCA_030533035.1. Taxonomy (GTDB): domain Bacteria; phylum Bacillota_I; class Bacilli_A; order Erysipelotrichales; family Erysipelotrichaceae; genus Bulleidia. The sequence continues at coordinate 12,057 of JAUNJW010000015.1, read as the reverse complement.
ACCTCGTTATTCACATTATAATATGACTGATTCAAGCCGGAACCGCGAGATTTGCGGATTGGCGGCGGAACATTTGGGAAACAGACCATAAACAGCGGTTGGATGGTATAATGAATGGCATCAGGAGGTTTTGTTTTTATGATTGGTGTGATTGTGACCGGACACGGCAAATATGCGACCGGCATGGAATCCGCGCTGCGTCTGCTCGCCGGAAGGCCGGAAAAGTTCACGGCTGTGGATTTCCGCCAGGAGGATACAATTGACGACCTGGAGTTCAGGCTCAGGGATGCCATTCTTGACATGAGCGAATGCACCGGCATTCTGATCATGGTCGATGTGTTTGAGGGAGCCCCGTTCAGGGAGTCCGTTGAAATGAAAGACAAGATGAGCAATCTGCCGATTGAGATCGTCACCGGCGTCAATCTCGGCATGTTAATGCAGGTCAACCTGTCGAGAGGCTATGTCTCGAATGTGGGCGATCTGGCTGATCTGGCTGTCGATGAAGGCAGAAAACAGACCCTCAGATATGTTTACAGCGAATCAGAAGCTGAATATGACGACTGATTCCGGGAGGAAATGAACCATGAATTTTCTGATCTTTCTCACCGCGTTCCTGATGGCATGCGATGAAAATACACTGACCAGGGTTCTGCACAGGCCGCTTGCGGCATGCACGATCTTCGGGGCTGTGCTCGGCAATGCGCCGGCCGGCCTGGCGGCAGGGGCAGTCCTGGAAATCGAGGCAGTGGCATTTGATGCCGTGATGCCTTCGAATTATATCCTGCCTTCGCTGGCGGCAGCTGTCGCTGCGGTCAACGGCGGCGGTGTGAGCGGCGCTATGGCCGGCGCGGGATTCTGGCTTGTGGGACTTCTTTTGAAGGAAGTCAGCAGCCTGATCTGCACGGCGCTTCTGCCGGCGGCCCGCAAAGCGGCTGAAACAAGAAAAGAAGGCGGACTGACAATGGCAGTCATTCTCAGCCTTGTCATCAACGGCCTTGTCTTCGGTCTTGCGGCGATGTTCCTGGCTTCCAAAGGCGCGGAGCTGACAGACTTCTTCAGCAGTCTGCTGGCCCAGAACGGCTGGATCCTTTCCGGTCTCTATGCGGCCGGAATCTTTACCGGCGCGGTCGGTATCGCGGTGCTGATGAGAAATCTCAACGTGAAGGAAATGCCGGGTGTGTTCCTGGCCGGCGCGGCAGCGGCAGCTGTCATGTGTGCCTGCGGCCTTGGCCAGGCGGCAGCGCTTCTGTGCGCATTGATTGCCTTCGGCGCGGCTTCGCTGGATTATCAGCTGCGCAAAGGAACAGCGGAAAAAGCTCCGGAAACAAAACCGGTCAAGAAAGGAGGCGCCCAGTGGTGGTAGTCGGAACAGGTGTCTACAAAGACACAGGCGAGGCATATCCTCTTGATAAGAAAACGCTCCGGTCGGTGGCGCTGCGTTCCCTGATCGGCTCCGGCGTGCGCAATTCGGAAACCGGCGAATCGATCGGCTGGGCCTGGTCGCTGATGCCGGCGTTAAAGAAAATCCATACCGATGAAGAGGACCTTTCCTTATGCATCGGCCATCATCTCGAGGCAGTCAAGGCTTCCTCACCGTTAACAACCCTGACAATGGGCGTTGTCCTGGCCCTGGAACAGCAGAAGGCGGATCCGGAAACCATCCGTTCCGTCAGGACCGCGATGTCCGCGGCCGCTGACAGTCTCGGACTGTCCCTGTTCAGATATCTTCTGATCCCGCTGCTGGCGCTGTTATGCGCGCAGATGGCTTCCGGCGGAAACACGCTCGGCGCTGTGCTGATTGTCCTGGTGCCGGCTGTCATCGCCATTGGACTGAGACTGGCAATGATCAATATCGGCTACGGCCGCGGGGTGCGGGCAGCTGAATCGCTGATCCGCCACCGGGACGCGCTGAATCATGCCGCCAGAACCGCCGGTCTCTTCGTCCTCGGCGCCCTGGCCGTGATTATGTCAAAGTCACTCGTTTCCCAGGCAGGCTTTGTCTCACAGTACTCTGAAACAGTTGCGCTCAGCGGCCTTGTGAACAATATCATGCCCGGCTTTGCCGGAGTATGCGCAGCCGGCCTTGCTTATTACATGCTGGCGAAAAAGAACCGTCCGGTCATCGCCGTTATTCTTGTCTTCGTGCTGATCGGCCTTGCCGGGGCGGCGCTTGGCTTATGGTCCGCCTGGGGCGCGGCATTCGGTCTGCCCTGGGTGACTGCAGGTTAATGAAAAGATCCTTCGCGGATCTTTTTGTATCGGTACGCTTATGATTGAGCTCAGGGACTGGCAGTTAAGCTATGAGGTGATGAACAGCCTCTATCACAAAGTGGATCAGTCGCACTGTCTTGTGCAGCTGGCCGTGCCGCTGGAAAGGGCGAATACCTTCCGCTATCTGCAGGCGGTGCAGGCCGGAATCTCCAATGGGAAGCCGTTTATTGCAAAAGGAATCTGGCTGGACGGTACGCTGATCGGCAAAATCGAATTAAGCCGCTATGACTCCATGGACGCCGAGCTGGACATTGTCATTGCGAAGGAATACTGCTCAAAAGGGTATGGCAGACAGGCGGTGGCGCTGCTGGAACAGATGGTCAGAGAGAACGGCTGGTGCCGCAGCATCTATGCCTATGTGGATACGGCAAACATTCCCGCCGGAAAAATGCTGGCAGCCTGCGGCTTTGAAATCGGCCGCTTCTTCAGCGCCGACGTCATGGTTCCCTATGAAGGGACCTACGCGATCAAAACAGCCCGCGGCTGTGAAATGAGAAAAATATTTGAAGAAAATTCGCGGTAATCCGCGTTTTTCTTTGAATAAATAGGCAGGAGGCTATGCTAATGACAAATATTGCTGAAATGCCGTCTGCCGAAAAACCGCGTGAAAAAGCGCTCCGCTACGGCATCCGTTCACTCTCAAACCGCGAACTGCTCGCATTGATCCTGCGCAGCGGGCCAAAGGGCGGCTCGGTGCTTACGGCCGCCGATGAACTTCTTTCCAGAGCCGGGGGCTTTTCGGGGCTGTCAAAATTGAGCGTCGCTGAACTGCGCCAGGTCAGGGGGATCTCCGACGTCAAGGCGCTCGAGCTGACCGCCTGCTTTGAAATCAGCCGGCGGGCCCTGCAGGAAAGGGCATGGGATACCGACGTCATGGAAAATCCGGCTGCCGTCATCCGCTGGCTGCAGAAAGAAATCGGCTCGGAGATGCAGGAGAAATTCATGGTGATCTATCTGAGTCCGAAAAACCGGATTCTCTCCTCACGGGTCCTGTTTGTAGGGACTGTCAATGAGGCAAAGGTCTGGCCCCGCGAGATTTTCCGGGAGGCGCTTCTGGCCGGCTCAAGCCGCGTCATTCTTGTCCACAATCATCCTTCCGGCGATCCTGCCGCTTCCATGGATGATATTGCCATGACAAGAAAAATGATCGAGGCCGGAAAGATCATGGGCGTTGAAGTGCTGGATCACATCATCGTGACCGGGTCATCCTGGGTTTCCATGGCGGAGCGCACACTTATGGGCATGGAAGACATGTCAGAAGATGATATAATAGACTGAGGTATTTATTATGTCACTCTGGAACCGGATCAATGAAAAACTGACAAATGATCTCTCGGTGCACGCGCTGATGCGGCTCGTGCTGCTTTTGCTGGTGGTACTGCTGCTTCAGCTGACCTCGGGCTTCTGGAAGGGGCTTGTGATGACTGTCTGGAGTATCATCCGGCCGTTTGTGTTCGGATTCGTGATTGCCTACATCATCCGCGACCCGATCCGCTTCGGCGAAAACCACGGGATCAGCCGCAGGATTTCTGTGCCGGTTCTTTATATTATTCTCTTCGGCCTTCTGATCTGGCTGGGCGCTTCGCTGGTGCCTGTCCTGTTCAGCAGGCTGTCGGATTTCCTTAATTCCATGATCGGCGGCGTCAACTGGATTTACGATTTCTTAAGCGAGCATACAGGCGCCAATTACGCATGGATGAACAATTTCTTCTCCACCTCGATTGAAACGCTGACCGACATGCAGGCGCTGCTGCCCGGCTTCTCGGCGGCGATCCCTGATCTGCTGACCTCATTTATCGGCACATTTGTGACCGTGATCCTGTCCATTGTCATCTCCATCTTCATGTGCTTTGAATGGGAAAAGATCAGATATTACACAGTTGTCTACTCGCTGCGGATTTCGCGGCGCTTCTACCGGGTGCTGTTTGCCGTCAATGATGATCTGTCGGATTATATCCGCTCCCTGATCATCCTGATGGCAGTCCGCTTTGTGGAATACTCAATGCTTTATCTCGGCATCGGCCATCCCGACTGGCTGATCCTGGCGATCGCCACGGCTGTCTCCCTGATCATGCCGTACATCGGACCGACCGCCGTCAATGTGATCGCGATTCTTTCGGCGCTGCAGCTGCCCGGCTCACGGGTCATCTTCCTGATCGCGATGATCTGCCTGCTTTCGCAGCTGGATGAATATGTCATCACGCCGATGGTCCATTCCCGCAATCTCAATCTTTCACCGCTGTGGACATTGTTCTCGATCTTCTGCGCCAGCACGCTGTTCGGCCTGATCGGCTTTGTGATCGCGGTTCCTTCCTACCTGATTATCCGGGTCATTATCCGCCAGAATATTCAGGAGGAAGCTTTCCCTGAGGACGATAACGGAGGAACGCAATGAAAAAGAAACTGACATGTATCCTGATGGCAGTCATGATTGCATTCATGAGCGGCTGCGCCAATGTGCGCAGCGGCATTGTTTATACTGTCTATCCGGTCGGCTGGCTGATCGAGCGCCTGGCCGGAAACACGGTCAGCAGCGTCTCCCTGCAGGACCAGACGACAATCGTCCAGCGTTCGCAGATCCGTCCTGATTATGAACAGATCCTCTCAAGCTATGCGGTCCTGTTCCATATCGGCGACCTCGAGCCGTATCTGAGCGTCTACAATGATGAGATTTCAGACAGCGGCATCACCCGCAATGATCTTTCGACGCTGAACGCCGTTTACCAGTTCAAGCGCTACACCCAGGTTGTCACGGACGGCGTGGTCAGCTTCATTGAGTCCCCGTATTACAAAGGGGAGGCCTTTGATTCTATCGATATGTACACGCTGGACCTTTTGCTGTGGAACGATCCGATCGCGATGCTGTCGATGGCCAAGGACATCCATCAGTATCTTGTCCGCACCTATCCGGAAAACGAGAACCTCTACAATGAAAACCTCGAACGTCTGGAAGCGGATCTGATCAATCTCGACGCCCAGTATCAGATGCTGGCGTCAAACCTGCTGGCAAACCGCCAGGAAATCCGCTTTGTCTCCATGACGGCAAGCTTCGGCAACTGGCAGAAGACATACGGCTTCCAGGTTTACCCGGTGATTCTTTCCCGCTTCGGCGTCCTGCCGGATGAGCAGCAGCTTGAAATCATCAAGAACAGGATCATCCAGGACGATGTCCGCTACATTGTCTATGAGCCGAACATGACCGAAGACATGATTGCGCTGTTTGACAGACTGGAAAACGAACTGCTGCTGACCCGGGTCGAGCTCAGCAATCTTTCCAGCCTGACCGAAAATGAAATCGCCGAGGGCAAGGACTATCTTTCCCTCATGTATGAAAACCTCAGTGTCCTTGAGACCATGAAGACAGCGATGCTGAACGATCCTTCCAGGGGCATCTATGAGGATGAGACTGTCACTGAACCGCAGCCAGAAACGGAGGCAGGTGAATAATATGAAGAAACTACTGCTCGCTGACGGCAATTCCATGCTGTTCAGGGCTTATTACGCGACTGCCTACGGCAGACCGATGACAACCGCGGCCGGCATCCCGACAAACGCTGTGTTCGGCTTTGTCCAGATGATCCAGAAGGCAGCGGAAATGATTGAGCCGGATTCTGTCCTGATTGCCTTTGACGCCGGCAAACATACCTTCCGCCATGACATTTATCCTGAATACAAGGGCGGCAGGAAACCGGCCCCGGATGACCTGGTGCCCCAGTTCCAGATGGTAAGGGACTGCCTCGACGCCTTCGGGATCAAGTGGGTTGAAATGGCTGACATTGAAGCCGATGACCTGATCGGCACCGTCTCGAGGAAGAATCCTGATTTCAACACCTTTATTCTGACCAGCGACCATGACATGCTGCAGCTGATTGATGAAACAACGACCGTCCTGTTAATGAAAAAGGGAATCACGGAAATGGATCTGATGACCCCGGAAACCCTGAAGGAACAGATGGGCATTGAGCCGCTGCAGATCATTGACATGAAAGGCCTGATGGGCGACAAGAGCGACAACATTCCGGGCATTGCCGGAATCGGTGAAAAGACCGCCATCAAGCTTCTTCAGGAATACGGAACCGTGGAGGAAGTTCTCGCCCACGAGGATGAGCTGAAAGGCGCATTATACAAAAAGGTCTCGAGCGGCCATGAGTCGGCCCTGATGTCGAAGCAGCTGGCGACAATCCGCCGCGACGTCGATGTCAGCATTGACGCTGATGACCTGCTCTTCCGGCCGGATTATACAAGCCTTGTCCAGTTCCTGCGCACCCTTGACATGCGCCAGCTGGCAGCCCGCTTTGAGGAAATCGGCGCTGCCCGCCAGGGAAATGAAACTGTCAGTGAGGAAAAACCGGCAGAGCAGATGCTCAGGGTACAGAAGGTTCCATCTTCGCTGCTGGCAAAGGAAACGGCTGTTTTTGTCGACGGGGAGAATACCTCTTTCCTGATTGCCGGCATCCACGGATTCGGCGTCAGCGACGGCACCGTCTCTGTCTATATCAGCCTGGAAGACGCGAAGAATGATAACGATTTCCTGAACGCGCTGAAGGCGGAAAAACCTTTCAAAACCGGCTTCGACATCAAGCGGGCCATGCATCTGTGCGAAAGGGAAGGCATTGAAATCAGCTGGCACGATGACGCCATGATCATGGCGGCGCTTTCCGATTCCACCCTGACCAGCCCGGATAAGATCTTTGAGAAATTTGAGCTTGTCACGCCGGTCAGCTATGAGGACGTCTACGGCAGGCCATCCAAACCTGTGCTGCTGCCGGATGAAGAAAAACAGACAGAATACGGCGCTGTAAGTGCGAAGAATATCTTTGTGCTGAAACAGAAAACAGCGGACACCATCCGTGAGTACGGCATGGAAAAGCTGTATTACGAAATGGAAATGCCGCTAAGCACAATCCTGTGTGCGATGGAAGACGAGGGCATCCGCTGCGAGCGGGCGATCCTCGATGAAATCGCGGCCAGAACACTGGCCGAAATCGAAGCCGAGCAGGCAGAGATCTGGCGCCTGGCTGACATGGAATTCAATATCAATTCCCCCAAGCAGCTGGCGGACGTCCTGTATGACAGGCTGGGTCTTCCCTCCGGCAAGAAGAAATCCACTTCGGCCGACAAACTCGAGAAGCTCAGCGGCATGCATCCGGTGATTGACCATATCCTCAATTACCGCAAGCTCTCCAAGATTTACAGCACCTATGCCGAAGGCCTTAAGAAATACATTCATACCGACGGCAGAATCCATACTGTCTATAACCAGTGCGCGACCCAGACCGGCCGTCTTTCCTCCAGTGAACCCAACCTGCAGAATATCAGCGTCCGCGATGAGCAGGGCCGTGAAATCCGCAAGGCGTTCCTGCCGGAGGAAGGCTGCGTGCTGATCTCGAGCGACTATCATCAGATTGAACTGCGGATGCTGGCGGATATGGCCGATGAAAAGAGCCTGATCGAAGCCTTCAATTCCGGCATCGATATCCATACCAAAACCGCGATGGACGTCTTTGACAAAACCGAAGAGGAAGTCACGCCGGCCGACAGAAGAAGCGCCAAGACTGTCAACTTCGGCATCGTCTACGGCATCAGTGATTTCGGCCTGGCTGAGCAGCTCGGCGTTTCCCGATGGGAAGCCGCCGATTTCATCGAAACCTACTACAGAAAATATCCGGGCATCAGAACCTATATGAAGTCCCTGGTTGATTTCTGCGAAAAGAACGGCTATGTCACAACCCTGTGCGGAAGAAGGAGAGAGATCCCGGAAATCCGCAATTCCAACCGCATGGTCCGTGAGTTCGGCAAGCGGGCGGCGATGAACGCCCCGATCCAGGGCAGCGCAGCTGATCTGATCAAGCTGGCGATGATCGACATCGACAGGGCAATGAAGGAAGCCGGCGTCCGAAGCAAAATGATCCTGCAGGTTCATGACGAACTGATTTTCAATGTGCCGAAGGATGAAGTTGAGCAGATGAAGCAGCTCATCAATGACGGCATGGTCAACGCCATGACCCTGAAAGTGCCGCTGAGCGCCGAATGCGCCATCGGCGAAACCTGGTATGAGGCCAAGTAATGCCTGAGCTGCCTGAAGTTGAAACGGTCCTGAGGACGCTGGAGCACATGATCGCAGGAAGACAGATTCTTTCCGTGACCGTGCGCTGGCCCAGAACCATTGAAGGCGATCCGGACGCGTTTGCCAAGACACTTGCCGGCGAGCATTTCAACGTGTTTGAAAGAAGGGGAAAGTATCTGATTTTCCGCATGGATCACGTGACCCTTGTGTCCCATCTCAGGATGGAAGGCAAGTATTATGTGCAGCAGCCGGAAGAACCGCTTGACCGCCACATGCATGTGCTGTTTGACCTGGATGACGGCCGCCAGCTGCGCTACCGTGACACCCGCAAGTTCGGACGTATGTTCATTGCGGATCTGGATTATGACTTTTCGCATTTTCATGATCTCGGTCCCGAACCGTTTGACGAAGCGTTCAGCCCGGCTTATATACACGCTTACCGCAAAGGAAAGACCCAGCCGCTGAAATCGCTGCTGCTGGACCAGTCCTTTGTCGCCGGCATCGGCAATATATACGCCGATGAAATCCTGTCCGCCTGTGCTCTGCGGCCGGGCCGTTCCTGCCGCAGGATCACCCGGAATGACGAGGAGAACATTGTCCGTGAGACCCGCCGGATCCTTTGTGAAGCGATCGCGGCCGGCGGCACGACAATCAGAACCTATACATCCTCGCTCGGCGTCAGCGGTCTTTTCCAGAATGACTGCTGCGTCCATGAACAGAAAACCTGCCGCCGCTGCGGCAGTGAAATCCATATGAAACGGATCGGCGGCCGGAGCAGCTATTACTGTCCGGTCTGCCAGAAATAAGAAAGGTCGTTATGAAGAAAATCGGAATTACCGGCACAATCGCGGCCGGAAAAACATCGGTATCCATCCTGCTGAAAAGGCGCGGTTTTTCTGTATTCAATTCTGACCAGTATGCCCGCATGGCCACCAATTCCAACAATCCGTGCTTCGCGAAAATCGTGGAAGCCTTCGGTGAGGAAATCATCGGCTGCGATGGCGACATCGACAGAAAGAAACTGGCGGACGCCGTTTTCCATGATGAAGAAAAAAGACAGATCCTCAACGGGATTGTCCATCCCTATGTCCGCGAAGGCCTGCTGAAATTCTTCGAACGCCATGCGGAAAGCCCGGTTGTATTCGCCGAGGTCCCGCTGCTGTTTGAAGCCGGCTGGCAGGAGCTGTTTGACATGTCGCTGGTGATCACCTGCGATGAGGAAACAGCCATTGCCAGAATGATGGAAGACAGGGGCTATTCGGAAGAAGAAGCGCGCGCCCGCTATCAAAGCCAGCTGGATCCGCAAAAGCAGATTTCCATGGCTGACAAAGTCATTTATAATAACAGTACATTAAGTGATCTTGATCATGAGATCAATCTGTTTGTCCGCGACCTGAGAAAGGAAATCCGCAATGGAAATCAAAGCCTCTGATACGTACCGGTGTGAACTGTCCGGCGGTCTTTCCTTTGAAGGGATCGTCTCTTTGAGCGAGCTTTACCAGCCGCTGATCACACCCCAGGCCCTTGTTCTTTATCTGACAATGGCAGCGGAGGCATCCAGTCTGAAAACCCAGCAGTCGCACGCGCGCCTGTTCTCTCTGACCGGTCTTGACCCGATCGCCTTTGACCAGGCCGTCGCAAGACTTGAGGAATATATGCTGGTGCGTGTCTACCAGAGACGCGGCGACAGAAATGACAGCTATATTTATACACTCAACACACCGATGAGCGCCCGCAGCTTTATCTCTTCCTCGATCTACATGAAGCGCTATATGAATGTCATGGGCCAGAAACAGACGGAAACGACAGTCAGCCGCCTGCAGGCGGATTCCATCGCCACCCAGGGCTACCAGGATATCACCCGGGCCGTTGTCCACAGGGCAGACGCAGCCGCGGAAGAGGAAAGCGGCTATACAACATTCAAACCACGCTACCGCTTTACCAGTGTGGACGACACCACGATCAATTTCGACTACGAACGCTTTATTGCCTCCACCAGCGCCCTGGTTTACCCGGTTGAGCTGAGAACCCAGGAGAATCTGGCCACCATCGGCAAACTGGCGACAATCTACGGCCTGAGCGCGGACCAGATGCGTATTCTTGTCTCAAAGTGCGTCAATCTGAAAACAATGGAATTCAACAGCGACAAGCTGCGGATCCTGGCTTCCCGCACGGAAGGGACGCAGAAGGCTTCTTCGGACGTCTACAGCCTTTCACCGGTTTCATTCCTGCAGGCAAAGCAGAACGGCGCCGAGGTCACGATGACCGACAAGCGGATGATCGAGCATCTTTCCATGGATATGCATTTCTCCAATGAAGTGATCAATGTCATGCTGGAATATATCCTCTCGGTCAGCGCCAACCGCCTGAATCCCCGTTTTGTCGACATGGTTGCCGGCGAATGGGCGAGGGATGGCATCGAGACCAAAGAGCAGGCGCTGCTGCAGGCAAAGAAATCCGTCAGCAAAAACAGAAACAGCACAGGCTCGCCGATCAAAGTGGATATGCCTGAATATATACGCCAGCAGCAGGAAGGAACACTTCCGAAATCCAGAAAAGCGACACAGGAAACTCTCGACATGGTCCGGGAGATGCAGAATAAAATGAAGGACTGACTCTATGGAAAAGCCATCATTTGATCAGATTTCACAGACTGAAAAGCAGAAGAAGGACACCGAAAGACTGATTGGCCAGCTGAAGGAGAATCCGGCCATCCAGTATCTTTTCAGGCGCAATCAGATTCCGCTTTCCTATATCGAAACAGCGCCATGGCGTCTGCGCCAGTGGCTGATCGACTACAATCCCTGCCAGGGATGCAAGGGTCTTGAATTCTGCCAGCAGAAGCAGAGGGGCTATTTCAGCGGGCTGACCTATGACGGCATGCTGAAAAATGAAATCACTGCCTGCCGCTATATGAAGGCAGAACTCAAAACCAGAGCCCATAAGGAAAATTATATTGTTTCGGACCTGCCGGACAGACTTCTGACAGCCAGTTTCCGCTCGATCCAGACGGCAAATGAGGAAGAAGACTATCTTCTTGTACTGCATCAGGCAATGCGCTTAAGTAATGAGTACCGAAGTCTCTATCTCTACGGTACAATGGGATCAGGGAAAACATATCTGGCTGCCTGTGCCTGCAACGAACATGCCCGCAACGGCGAAAAGGTGGCGTTTGTACATTATCCGACATTCTGCCAGCGCATGGCTTCACTGGTCTCAACCGGCGAGTACCGCGACGAGATCCGGCGCATGCAGTATGCCGAATTCGCGGTGATCGATGACATCGGCGCTGAAAGCGTGACGGAATGGAACCGTGATTCCATTCTTCTGCCGGTTCTCAACTACCGCTATGAAAACAATCTGCCGACATGGTTCACATCCAACTGCGACATTGCCTCGCTGCGTGTCCACTACACATTCTCCAACCGGGGCAGGCAGGAGGAACTCAAGGCAGCCCGCATCATAGAAAGAATCACCAGCATGTGCACGCTGGTGACACTGACAGGCGAAGACAGGAGAAAAATGCGCTGAACCGGCGCGGAACTTCCTGTTGCATATTCAATAAGTGCTATTGATCATTAGCTTTTGGAGGTAATTATGGTCAGAAAAATTGGTGTATTGACATCCGGCGGCGATGCTCCGGGCATGAACTCGGCCATCCGTTCCGTCACACGAATCGCTCTGAACAACGGTGTCGAGGTAGTCGGTGTCGTCAATGG
>JAUNJW010000390.1 GCA_030533035.1 Erysipelotrichaceae bacterium | reverse complement strand
GCTTCCGCCTTCTAAGCGGACGGTCTTGGGTTCGAGTCCCAACGACGACGCCATGGTTAATCCCGCCGCAGCAGTGCAGCGGGATTTTCATTATTACACCGGGAGGTCTCATGGCCAATTATTATGATGAAATTCTGGAAGAAATAGAAGAGTTGATCAGCCGTAATGAAAATGAGGAGGCACTCTTTCTGATCCGCAAGGAACTGAATATGCCTTATGTTCCCTCTGACTTTGAACAGAAGATCAAAGAACTAAGAAGAACAGTCACGGCATCCATCCAGGAAAAGAAAGACACAAAGGAAGCCTCGCTCGATTCCCTGCTGAAAAATCTCAGGGGATCCGAAAGCGCCCAGATTGCGGCCGCCAGCGCCCTGAGCCAGAGAAATCTCAGGGACTGTATCATGGAGATCAGGATGTATCTTGCAAATGAACCATGTCCGGAAGCGGCGGCGCTGATCATGGAGGCGATCGCAGAGCAGGAAATCAGGGAAGACTTCAGACTTGTCACCAACGGCATCGAAGCTGATTTCTACGGCGACAGTCTTATCCCGGTTGCAAAGAGCGGCGGTTTCCGCAAAGCGTATGCCTGTCTGAAAAAGTGGCTGGAAAATGACAACCCCGGCATGCTGGAAATGTGCAGGACACTTCTGACCCGGCAGGTGTTTATGGCGCTTCCGCTGTCCTATGACGCGGAAGAGGGGGAAGATCTGGCCCTTGGTGTTCTTGAGGAAGTTTCCGGCATGATGGACGGCGGCCTGACATACAGGCAGATCCGCGCAAAAGAATCAAGTTTTTAGCACTTATTTATTGACAGTGCTAAAGTATATCTGTATGATGTTAGCAGGCTCTTTGATTGAGTGCTAAACAACAAATATAGATAGTTTTCAGGCTTATTATTTGATATAATCAGTCGGTAAAATATCAGAAGGAGTAGAAAAACGATGGCTATTTGGAACTTAAAAGAAAAATCAATCGGCGATATGACTGTTGTCATTGAAGGCGATGACTGGAAAAAGGCAGTTAAAAAGGCTTTCAACAAACTCGCGAAGGACCTCAGCATTGACGGTTTCCGCAAGGGCGCTGCCCCGATCGCTCTGGCTGAAAAGAGAATCTCAGCCGCTCAGCGTTTCATTGAGGCAGTTGATGACAACGCAAACGCATGGATGAGAAGTGCTCTGGCTGAACTCGGACTGACACCGATTTCCCAGCCCCAGCTCGACATCAAGGATGTCAACGCTGACAAGGCAGAGCTCGTCTTCACATTCGCAGTCGCACCGGAAGCGAAGGTCGGCGACTACAAGAGCCTGAAATACGAAGTGGAAGATTACACAGTTTCCGACGAGGAAGTTGATGAGGAAATCGCCAGAATGCAGCAGCAGTACGCTGACAACGAAGTCAAGGAAGGCGCAGCTGAAGAGGGCGACACAGTCAATATTGATTACGAAGGCCTCAAGGACGGCGTCGCATTTGACGGCGGCACAGCCCAGGGCTATGACCTGAAGCTTGGCTCCAACAGCTTCATCCCCGGTTTCGAGGAACAGCTGATCGGTGTCAAGGAGGGCGATGAGAAGGAACTCAACCTCACATTCCCGGCTGATTACCACGCAGAAGACCTGGCAGGCGCCGAGGTTGTCTTCAAGGTAAAGGTCAACGAAGTCAAGACAACAGTCGTTCCTGAACT
>JAUNJW010000156.1 GCA_030533035.1 Erysipelotrichaceae bacterium | reverse complement strand
AAGGATCATCAAAACAAGCAGGCTCAAGATTATCGGCTTCAACCGCACATTCAACAGCGCCATGCAGATGCGCCAGCGCCTGGCAAAAATCGGCATTGACGCCGAAGCGACCGCCGATACAACACTGATGATTGACTTTGAAGACATCTGCGGTCCGGATGACTGCGTCTGCGTCTTCACGGTTGCCGACAACGGCGGTATCTACAATCCGATTATTACCACCATTTCCGAAAACAGATGTCCTGTCTTCTGCTTTACAATGAGCCAGGCGCTGCCGTTCAAAAAGAAATGTGAGCAATATGTCGTCCTTCCCCGGATTTCGCGGGATTCCAGCATCTCCTTTCTCGATGACCAGGCAGTCTTCATGGTCTTTATTGAAATCCTGATGAACAGGATCGCCGCTGTTATGAGCAAATGAAAAGAATATCCTCACCTCTTCAAAACTGAAGAACGGAAGGATATTCTTTTTTTCTGCTTAAATCACGGCTTTCCTTGTCTTTTCAATCCAGAGCGAAACAGATGCGTCGCTCGGCATCCGCCAGTCGCCTCTGGGCGAGAGTGTGACGGAACCGACCTTCGGTCCGTCCGGCAGGCAGCTGCGCTTGAACTGCTGGTGGAAGAAGCGGTTATAGAAGCGGATCAGTGCTTCGCGTATGGTTTCCGCCTCCACCTCGGCGAACGCGATGGACGCGAAGGCAAGGATCTTTTCCGGCTCGAAGCCGTAACGCATGACATAGAAGAGGAAGAAGTCATTAAGATCGTATTTGCCGATCTTTTCTTCTGTCTTCTGGGCAATCTGTCCGTCTTTGTTCGGCGTCAGCTCCGGCGAGATCGGTGTGTCGACGATGCTTAAGAGGATCGCCTTGAGATTGTCATCCCCGCAGGTAAATGCATAGGTGCGGCAGATATACTGCACCAGCGTTTTGGGAACGGATGCGTTGACGCCATACATCGACATATGGTCGCCGTTGTAAGTGCACCAGCCCAGGGCAAGTTCGGAGAGATCTCCGGTTCCGACCACCAGTCCGTTTTCCATGTTTGCGGCATCCATGAGAATATAGGTTCTCATTCTCGCCTGGGCGTTTTCATAAGTGATGTCCCCTTCTCCCTGATATTCTTCACCGTGACCGATATCTTCCAGATGCGCTTTCACGCCCCTGCCGATCGGCACTTCACGGATATCGTCGGCCAGGGCTTTCATGAGATTCACCGCGTTGTTGTATGTAAGGGATGTCGTATTGCCTTCATTCGGCATGGTATAGGCGATGATGCGGATATCAGGAATGATCTTTTTGGCTTCATGGCATACGATCAGCGCCAGTGTGCTGTCGAGACCGCCTGAAATGCCGATCACCAGTGTTTTAATGCCGGTGGAGCGCACTCTTGTCGCCAGTCCATGGGCCTGGATCTGTAAAATTCTGCGGCATCTTCTGCCTCTTTCATTGTCATCCGCCGGCACGAACGGATTGCGCGGGATGGGATAGTTTTCCCTGACCAGCAGATCTCTGAGTTCTTTTGTATCCGTCTCATAGCCGCCGAGGGCCTGCACGTTCACTTCGATGAAGCGGTAATCGTTGACCTCCGCGTTGATGAAAGTGTTCTGATGGGTGCGGTTATACATGCAGGTTTCAAGATCGAGCACAGCCGTCTTCACATAGGTCGGGGTGTCAAAGATCGAATCGGAAAGAATCTTTCCGTTTTCCGCGATCAGTGTATGTCCCCCGAACACCAGATCCGTCGAAGATTCGCAGACGCCGGCGGAAACATAAATGTAATCGCAGTAGCAGGAAGCGCTCTTGGAGGCGACCATCGTTCTTCTGTAATCCTGCTTGCCGATCACCTCGTCGGAGGCGGAAGGATTGACGACAATGTTCGCACCGGCCGAGCACGCGTGTGTGCCCGGGGTATCGGGAACCCATAAGTCTTCGCAGATTTCCGCCGCGATTTTTGCGCCGCTTTGTGAGTTATATACGATGATATCCCATCCGAAAGGAATTTCCTGACCTCTCAGATTGAGCGTCCTGCCCTTGATCTTGCGGCCGCTGGAGAACCATCTGCTCTCGTAAAACTCGCTGTAATTGGGAATGTGGAATTTGGGGACTGCCGCTTTGATCTCCCCTTCATTCACAAACACAGCGCAGTTGTAAAGCGCATTGTTATAGCGTAAGGGAACACCGATCACAGCGCATACGCCTGGCAGTGAAGCGCTGGCTTCGGCAATCCTGAAAAGCTGGTCCTCCGCCTCGTCGAGCAGCGCTTTCTGCCCGAAGAGATCGGCGCATGTGTATGCCGTGATGCAGAGCTCAGGAAAAACGATCAGTCCGCAGCCGCTGTATTCATTCATGATGCGGATGATTTCATCCGTGTTGTATACGGGATCGGCAACCCGCAGCACCGGAACGGCAGCAGCTGCCTTGATCATTGTGTTTTTCATATCAGTCAGTCCTTTCAGTCAAGATAATGCCGGATTGCCTCAGGCACCATCGGATACATCTGTCCTTCCAGTTCTTTGATCCTTGTGTAAAGCTCCCTGACTTTCGAGGAGGATACCTCCTGATAATCAGCGGGCGTATGAATGATTTCAATACAGTCAGAATACCTGCTCAGAAACGGATCGGAGGCGATCATCTGCTCAACCGGCTCATTGTTTCTGACCATGCAGCAGATGCCGAAATGCCGGCAGAGTTCATCCACATATTTCCAGCCCCCGTTCAGTTCGGGCAGTTTATCCGAGCCGAACAGCAGCTTGCAGATATACCCCTGCTGCTCCAGATGTTTCATCGTGATATAGGTGCGGGGCTGCTCCTCTGCAATGATTTCATAATCTGAAACTTCCATCCATTCATGGTACTTCGCGCAGTCCCTTAACATGGCCAGACGGGTCTGATCATCAAAGGCAAAGCTCTTCTTCTGATCATCCGTGATATAGCGCATCTTGCTCGGCACAAAGATCACCTTGTCAAAACCGGTCGCTTTGCGGGCAAAATCCGCCAGTTCGATATGCGCGATGGTCGGAGGATTGAACGCGCCGCCGTAAACGAGGGCTCTCAAATTCTGCCTCCGTGGAGTTTTTCGTACATCTCTGCCCTGACTTCGGCAACTTTGAGAGTCAGGTCGACATAGTGCTGATGGGGCATTTCGGGACGCAGTTCACTCTCCCATACCTTGTTCTCCAGCTGATCCCGGATGTAGTTCTTCTTTGTCTCGATATCCGGCAGATCAATGACCAGTTCACCGCCGATGATATGGGGAACCAGCAGCTTTTCGATATGATATGCCTTGACTACTCTTCTGGCGTGATATGCGTCAGGGTCGAGATTGATCACTTCGATCTCGTCGCCGTCTTTGAACTCTTCGCCATCCAGCGCGATGATATCGCACTGTCCCTTGCCTTCCTCGTCAAACAGGCGCCATGCCATAAGCTTGCCCGGAATGATCGCCTTGGATACAGAATCCGAACATTTCATCTTCGGCGTATAGCTGCCGTCCGCCTCTTTCACAGCCACCAGCTTGTACACGCCGCCGAACACCGGATCGGTCGCGCTGGTGATGAGATTTTCACCGACGCCGTAGGAATCGAAATGAGCGCCTTCGTACAGCTCCATGTTGATCATCTTCTTTTCATCCAGTGAATTGGAAGCGACAAGCTTGATGTAAGACTTGCCTGCCTTGTCGAGCGCTTTTCTCAGTCTCTTGTATCCGCGGGCAAGGTCACCGGAATCGATTCTCGCGCTCTTGACACGGCGGTTTGGATTGTCAGGATACTTTTCAATCAGGTAATCGTCGATTTTGATGAGATTGGGCAGGCCGCTCTCAAAGATGCTGTAGGTATCCAGCAAGAGGGAGACATTGTCCGGATATGTGTCTGCGTAAGCCTTGAAGGCTTCATATTCGCTCGGGAAGAATTCGATGAAGCTGTGGGCAATGGTGCCGACCGCTTTCACGGAAGGACCGAAACGCATTTCCGCCAGGCAGTTGGCGGTGCCGATGCAGCCGCCGAGAATCGCCGCGTAGGCGCCGTCGTTTCCTGCCGATTCGCCCTGGGCTCTTCTGGTGCCGAATTCCATGACATTCCGCGGCCGGTGGATGTTCATGCCGGTGATCCTGGTTGCCTTGGTGGCGATCAGGGAATGGAAGTTCATTGTCTGCAGCAGATATGTCTCAATCAGGATCGCGCCGACCATGTCGCATTCGATGCGGACCATCGGTACCTGGGGATAGGCAACCGTGCCTTCCTTCATCATGTACACATCGCCCTTCCAGCGGTAGTTTCTCAGATATTCGCAGAATTCCTCACTCATGCCCTTATAGCGCAGCCATGTGACGTCGCGGTCGGTGAAATGATAATTCTGCAGGAAGCGGACCAGCTTTCTCTGGCCGCAGCTGATGGAATAGCCCAGGTTGTCCGGGTTCTTGCGGAAGAACATGTCAAAGACCATGACGGTGTCTTTGAAGCCCTTCAGGAATAATGCGTTGGCCATTGTGAATTCATAGAAGTCTGTCACCATGGCCGGATTGTCGTAATCTTCATCGGGAAGATACGGTTCCACTCTGATTTCACTCATGATCTTTTTCCTCTCATCTGATTTCAATCTGGCAGGAAGCCATGACTTCCAGTGCCGCTTCGTGTTTCGCCGGCGTAACTCCGGCGCAGGCGTTTCTGTATACGCACATCGGTGTGCCGTTGAGCGCTGCCCTGGCCATCAGGGCGTTGGAGATGACGCAGATATCTGTGCATAATCCGCAGAAGGTCAGCGATTCCGGTTTTTCCTCCTTCAGCAGCTCAATCAGTTTTTCTGATCCGAAGGTCGGCTTCTCAATGACCAGCGCGTTTCTTTCTTCCAGCGCCGCCCGTACTTTTTCATTGATCTGCCAGCCTTTTGTGTCTTTTACACAATGGATCACCGGCAGATGCTTTCCTTCATAGGTGTCCATGTAATCTTCGCCATGGGTGTCCATGGTGGCAATGACGGTGTCATAGGTTTCGTCTTTGATCAGGCAGACAACCGGATCCACAGTTTTCAGCGCTTCGGCTGTGCCAAGGGCCATGTCGATAAAGTCATTCTGCATGTCGACGACAATCAGTACGTTTTTCACAGGTTTTCCTCCATATAGCTGTACAGCGGATTGAAACTGTAGAGGGCGGCGTCCTTGCCGGACACCTTCTTTTTCCTGCCGGTCAGGTTGAGCATTTTCTTGATGTCCCTTCGGAAGTTGCCGGTATCGGT
>JAUNJW010000389.1 GCA_030533035.1 Erysipelotrichaceae bacterium | reverse complement strand
ATGTCTGTCAGAGCTTTTGAAACAGATGTCAATGTCGGCGGAATAAAAGGCGATTGTCCCCCTGAATATGATTCGATCAAATGGCATCAACAGATGGCCCGGGAGGGGCATTTGTATCAGGCAATGATCGGAAACGATTTGGTCGGGGCTGCCATTGCATTCCCGGATGAAACAGGAAAAAGCGTATACATTGGCAGGATTTTTATTCATGGGACAGCCGGCTGAGGGAGTTATGACAAACGATATGAGAAAATACCGTACTGGGGAATGCGCGGCGGCGACCTGATCAGCTATCTGAACGAAAAAGGATTTGACAGTTATGCGGCGTCGGTTTCACCGTTTGGCAGTGCATGGGATCGTGCCTGTGAGCTGTATGCGCAGATCTATGGAAAGAGGGTTGACTACGGAATCAGCCACAGCAAGACTTACGGGCATGAGAGATTCGGCAGAGATTTTACAGAATGTCCTCTGATTCCGGATCTGACCGATGACGCAAAGCTCGTTCTGATCGGACATTCCTTCGGCGGCACAGCAGCGAGAATGCTCGCGGAACTTATGGCGCACGGGGATGAGGAAGAAAGAAAAGCTGCCGGGGACGGCGATGTATCACCATTGTTCATTGGCGGCATGGAAAACAGGATCCATTCGGTCGCTGCCGTAACATGTGCGTTAAACGGCAATTCCTCATTTGATATGCTCAGCGATCCTGATTTTGATCTGAAAGCAGTGAAAGTCCCGTGGTGGAGCAGGTACTTCGGCAGAAGAATGACCAATAGACTCCAGACGGAAACGGATGGCAGGGATTCCAGGGACTGCGCAGATTATGACATGCAGATCGACCAGGCGCTTCTTCTGAACAGCAGGATGGGCACTCTGCCGGGTGTATACTATTATTCAGTACCGTGCAGCTATACGAAAAAGAAAAACGACAGATACGTCCCCGAAAAGGGAATGGAACCATTCTTTGTGATGCGTTCATTCCAGATCGGTCAGTATACAGGAACGACAAAAGGCGGAACAGTGATCGGTCCGGAATGGAACCGGAATGACGGCAGGGTCAGCACAATCTCCGAAGCGTCGCCTTTTGGCGCGCCATGCAGAAAGCTGGAGCGGGATAATCTTAAGCCTGGTATATGGAATGTATATCCTGTATATCACGGGGACCATATGTCATTGCAGGGCGGACTGCTTCATAAGCGGGATATCCGTTCCTTCTATCTCGATATGCTTTCACCGATCAGCTCAGCTGAGTGAAAAAGAACCGGGATTTCGTTATGTTTTTTCCGGCAGCCTGATAAACACGGGTTTTTCGATTTATTCCAGCGGCTGTAAACAAGCGGATGTGTTCCTGATTGCGTCCAGGCGTAATGCAAGGGGCTGATGATCCATTCATTTTTGTAATGTAAGGCGAGTGGACACTGATTATTGAAAACAGAATGAAGCAAAGGAAAAGGGAAAGAAAATGGAATTCAGGATTGAGAATCTGGAAAAAGAAGAAGCCGGATATATCAGCGGAAAGATAAACGAAATCGTGCCGCGTGAAGTGGACGCGGACGAAGAAGAATTCGTTCTCAAAGTTGAGAATGAAAATGGCGAAATCATCGGCGGCTGTATTGCGGAGGCGTACGAATACCACTGGTCGAGAGTTTTGCTTGAAGAGCTTTGGGTGGATGAGCGCTATCGTCATC
>JAUNJW010000388.1 GCA_030533035.1 Erysipelotrichaceae bacterium | reverse complement strand
TGGATTACAGCCTGTTCATATAACGGATGATCTCATACATCTGTTCCGGTGTCTCCTTCTTCCCGCTGCGCAGCCACATGGAACACAGCGTAAAATAGCTGCCCCAGAAATAGACCATTGTGTAGGCGGGATACTTAGACAGAATCTCGTCTTTTTCCTCAGCGGCTGAAAACAGTGATTTCGCGGTTGGCAGATATGAAATTCTCGGAAGAAGATCCCAGTGCCTTAATGCGGTCAGCAGATCAGAATTGACATCGAAAAAATGAATCATATCTTTAATAAACTGATCGCTTTTAAAATAGTCGATTGTCCAGGCATGACAGCCGAATGCCTTCTCATGAGCGGTTTCATAGGCGGAGAGAAGGACATCGTCCGCTTTTGAGAAATGGTGGTAGAACGTGGTTCTTGACACCCCTGCCTGACGGCATATGTCAGTGATGGAAATCCGCTCGTAGGACTGTTTCTTCATCAGCTCCAGCAAAGCTGTTTCTATTGTCTTTCTGTTATTCTCCGCGGTTTTGTTCATAGCTGCATTTTATCATCAAAAGTTAACAGATTTATATGATTTGTAATCTTTTTTAATTGTTAATAATGCTAAGTTGTCTGTGGAGGAAATAAACAATATGAAAGACTATTTTGGCTACAATGGAAAAGTTTGTGTGGTAACAGGTGCTTCATCCGGTATGGGAAAGGCCGCGGCGGAAATGCTCGTGGACCTTGGCGCAAAGGTATACGCGCTGGATTATAATGCCTGCCCGGTTGAAGGCATTGAAAAGTTTGTGAAGGTCAATCTGGGCGATAAAAACAGCATTGACGGCTGCTTTAACGAACTGCCCGAAAAAATCGACTGCTTCTTCGGCATCGCCGGCGTTTCCGGAATCAAGACCGACTTCAATACAACTGTCACAATCGACCTGATTGCCAATACTTATATCACAGAGGAGTACCTTGCAAAGAGAATGGGCAGAGGCGGCGCCATTGCCTATATCACTTCCACCGGCGGCATCCTCTGGGCCGAAGAAGGCAACAAGAAATACTATCTGCCTTTAATCGAGGCAGAGGGCTGGGAAAAGAAGATGGCAGTTCTGGAAGCCATGAATCTCAATGCCCTGCCCGGCACGCTGGGCTATCTGTTTGCCAAGTGCGCGATGAACTACTACGTTGCTTACCAGCAGAGCAGAATGGCTGAACAGGGTGTCAGGGTCAACGGACTCCTGCCCGGTTCCACCAACACCGGCATGAAGGATGAATTCCAGCTGGCTGCCGGCGGCGAGGACAAGCTTCTGGCTTCTGCCGGTCATGCCCACAGACTGGCTGTTCCGGAAGAAATGGGCGAACCGGTTGTCTTCCTCAACAGCAACATGGCCCGTTTCATCTCCGGCGAACTGCTGGCGGTTGACTATGGCGCGGTCATCGAGGAACAGGCAGGCCTTGCCAAAGGAGCTACCGTCACCTTCGATATGATCATGCAGATGATGAAGGCCAGAGCTGCTCAATAAAGTATCTTAAGGGACGCAATCATGAATTGATTGCGCCCCTTTTTCAGAGTTTAAACAATGATTTGATTTCTTTGATCTCTGCTTCACTGAGCTCAAGATCTTCGCACGCCTGCTCAAATGTCTTTCCTTTATCCAGCTTTCTCTGAATCAGTTCCGCAGTACGCTGTGCTTTTCCTTCTGCTTTTACTTCTGCCAGGC
>JAUNJW010000155.1 GCA_030533035.1 Erysipelotrichaceae bacterium | reverse complement strand
TCTGGAGAACGAGGTAACCGATCAGATGACAGAGAAAGACACTCTGATTATCTGAGGTGATTTCGGCCTGGACTGGAACTGGAAGCGAGAAGTCCATGACGAGAAGAAATGGCTGAAGTGGCTGGACAGAAGACCGTGGACAACGGTATTCGCGGACGGCAATCACGAGTGCTTCCCGCGTCTGTACAGCTATCCCATCAGGGAATGGAACGGCGGAAAGGTCCATGAAATCCGTCCGAAGGTCCTGCATCTGATGAGGGGCGAGATCTATGAGATCGAAGGTCAGTCCATCTGGGTGATGGGCGGCGCCGCCTCGCATGACCGCGGGCCGGCAAAAGGCGACACCGACGTCGTCATCGGCAAAGCCTGGTGGCCCGAGGAAATCCCTTCCGACGAAGAGCTGGCCAATGGAACTGCCAATCTGGAAAAGCACGGCAACCGGGTGGATTACATCATCACGCACTGCCTGCCGACACTCTACCAGGACATTGTCAAGCGCGGTGAATTCAAGGCTGACAAGCTCACGGAGTATTTTGAGCAGATCCGCAAAACAGTGCAGTTCAAACGCTGGTACAGCGGCCATTACCACGTCAACATTGACGTCGATGAACATGTCACGGTTGTTTTCTCAAGAATCATCCGCATCGGTGAAACCATTGCCGAAAGCGCCACCATCCTCGGCAGTCCGAAATACCGCAGACAGGACGCGGTACTGATCGACTATGAAGGCGAGCAGCTGCTCGGCACGGTCAAGGACGTCATGCCCTGGGGCACCATCCTGAAACATGATGAACCATATTACGATATTGAGCTTTATGACACAGACAGAAAAAAACCTGTGGTGACCGTCAAAGAAACACAGGTGATTGAAAAGAGCCTTATTAAATAGAAGGAGACCAGACATGAGAATCATATTTATCGCGGGGCCGGCATTCTCCGGCAAGAGTATTTATATAGAACGTAATTTCCCGGAGGCAAAAACTGTCAAAATCAGCACATTCAATAAAATCGCCTACGAGGCAATTGACAATGAAGAGCTGGAAACCCTGGCAAAAAACGCCTGGCTTTACTGTAAGGAAGCGCTGCAGAATACCATCCGGACTGCCGGAGCGGATGACACCGTTATCCTTGAACACCAGCTGCTGAAGAAAGATGACCGCGCCTTCTATCTTGACGCTGTCCGTGAAGTCACGGATGAGCCGGTCGAGTTAATCGTCATGGATCCGGATGAGGACATGATTGAAAGGATGCTCAATTTTGAAAAGTCCTTTATCATGCTGCATGTATACGAAAAAGGCAAAATGGAGCTTCCGGAAGCACAGGAAGGCTTCGCGAGAATCGAGATCGCCCATCCGGTCTTCAATGAGGATGATTTTAAGCGCTGAATCGTAAAACACAGACTGCATCAGCCTGTGTTTTTTCATGCGGATGATTTACAATACCTATGGCGGAAATGACGATTGTCATGCCTGCATCAATTACATTACAGACGGTGGTGACATTATGATCGAAAACATCAGAGCACTGGCAGCGGATATTGACATGACGCTGACCGCAAAAGGCGGCGACCTGCCTGAATTAACCAGAAAAGCATTTGACGTTCTCCATGCCAACGGTGTCCTTCTTGGACTGGCGACCGGCAGAGAGCTCAATGACAGACTCTACAACCAGGGAGCGGAATGGGGACTGGATTATCCCTTTGACTTCCTGATCGGCATGAACGGCGGCCAGATCTGCGACCTGAACCACAAATGCGACTGGACCATGGATCTGATGAGCCGTGAGACCATGAAGGACATCCTCACTTACATGATGCCGTTAATTGAAAAATACGAGGTTTCCGTCAACGTTGAAGGCGGCGGCAACCACGCGGCGATGTATATCAAGGGCGAACTGTTCGCTTCGATGAAAAGAAGAGGATGGAAGTTTGATGACTACACCGGCGATATCGACGGTTTCTGCGCCAAACCATGCTTCAAGATCCTTTTCAGAACCACCCCGGAAGTCGAGCAGATGATCCGGAAAATGATCCCGGAAAAATACGGCGACCGTTTCCAGTGCGTCGGCACTTTCCCGGGCACCGTGGAAGTCATGGACAAAAACATCACCAAGGGCTCCGGCCTTGTCAAATTCGCGCAGGCCAATGACATTGACATCAAGGAAATCATTGCCTTCGGCGACAACGAAAATGACAATTCCCTTCTGGAAGAGGCCGGCTGGGGCGTATGCCTTGCCAACGGCAGCGACGGCACAAAGGCGGTGGCGGATGATGTCACGGAACTTGACTGCTTCGCGGGCGGCGCTGGCGATTATCTGATTGAGAAGTATCTCAAACCCAAAGGACTGTGGATTGAATGAATACGGCGGTGCCGTATTTTTTCTTTGTTGCCATGCCCGGCACATAAGAAAAAACGGAAAGGTTTCCCTTCCGTTCTGGCCGTCAGAAACTGTTCAGATCAGGCTTCTGTACTGTTTATACAGTGCCCTGTAAAGAAGCACTGAGACAAATAAGCAGACGACAGCGTTGAAGGCCGTCACCCCGCCCAGCCAGGCTGAAAGAATCGAAGCGGCTTCAGCGGATGTGCCGAGCAGATATCTCCTGTACAGATAGCCGATCACCGGTTCAAAAATGACATTGAAGCCAAGGCCGGCAGCGGCGCTGATGGCGGTGATCCTTGTGATCTTCTTTTTATCATCTGTTTCATGAAGTCCCATTCTGTTCGCCAGTGTTCCGGCGATGAACGCGATCATGAATTTGAGAAAGAATGTCTTGGGCGCCGAAGCGACATAGAGCGGATCCAGCACGTCAGCCAGTGAAAGACCGACTGCTCCGGCCAGTCCCCCGTACACCGGACCGATCAGCCAGGCGGAGAGAACCACAATTCCGTTGGCCACGTGAATTGCGACACTGGAGCCGCCCGGAACCGGGATATTAATCTTGAGATATGTGAACACGACATAATTGATCGCCGCGAACAGGACCGTGAAACTGAACAGCTTTGTTTTCTTGTTCATAAGCAATGCCTCCCAAAGACCGTCAAATCTTTGAGCACTACTATACGCTTAATGGCAGAAAAACAAAAACAGTTTAATCCTCTGTGCTGTTATAGCTTTTGCGTATATCTCAGCCGGTATTGAAAAACGCCCCTTTTCAGGGGCGCTGCTTACTTCTGGTCAATTCTCAGCACGCAGATCGCGTCATCCTTTGAAACGCGGACACTGGGGTTGGCAGTCAGGTTGTTTCTGTCGACAAGATCAGCGCAGGCTTTTTTCAGTTCGGCGGTGCTGCCGAAGCGGAGTCTGATCTTTCCGGTCTGACCCTGCTTCTGGATGGACTGGGCCACCTTGTTCACATCAAATTTTTCAAAATATGTGCCGGCCACTCTGTGATATTCCATATTCAGGGTGGAAGCGGCAGGCAGTTTGATTGCCTGGCGGATGTTGTTGTTTCCGGTTTCGATTGTTTTGGGAATCGGATGATCTTTGGAAATCCAGGTGTCATTGACACAGAAATAATCGTGTTCAACGCTTTCGCTTCCGGTTTCCAGGATCAGGTCATCCCATGTGCAGTCGATGTATGTCCAGTTTCCGTCAATATATGCCAGATTCCAGGCATGGGAAATTGTCCGTCCGTTTTTGACAGCCGGACCGGTGACATAGATGCATTCAATACCGGCGCTTCTGCATAACAGCTGGAAGGCTCTGGAATAACCGGCGCAGACGGAGTTGCCGCCG
Source organism: Erysipelotrichaceae bacterium (assembly GCA_030533035.1). Taxonomy (GTDB): domain Bacteria; phylum Bacillota_I; class Bacilli_A; order Erysipelotrichales; family Erysipelotrichaceae; genus Bulleidia. Next base: position 1,527 of record JAUNJW010000155.1, on the reverse strand, counting down.
AGGAAGACAGAACTGACATTCTGGTCGCTGTAGCCGTCAGCGTCGCGGCCGGTGTTGAAGCGTGTGCCCTGGACAATCGCGTCATGGAAATACAGCGCCTTGTTCCAGTCATTCTTCAGGGAGACTGCCTTCTGCAGAACAGCTGTTGCCTGTTTTTCCATCTGGGCAGTCAGCTGTTTTTCCTTTCCGGTAAGCTGCAGGAACTGGTGTTTGTTCACCTTGCCGGCCATGTTGAAGTAGTATCTTGCCGGTGTGTCAGCCCACCACAGTTCGGGATGGTCATCCAGAACCGCGCGGTTGGCGATCAGGTAGTCATTTGTGGAAACAGGATTGATGGCGAACTCCTGGGCGAACTGGCGCATATTTGCCAGCAACGTGTCATAAGTCTGTTTCTGGGCCGCACTCAGGGTACTGTAATAAAAGCCATGATTGAGGTCAAGCTGCTGAGCCATTATGATTTCCTCCGTGTTTTGTTCTCTGTCTGAATTATAGTTCACAATCCTTCCCTCTTTGAATACCTTTGTGAAAAGAAAGAAAGTACTGTATTCTGAACCTGAACGCAGGAGGACTGAAACATGAAGACAGACGCAGTTATCTTTGACATAGACGGCACCCTTACCAATTCCATCCGGCCGATCATTGCCTCATGGAACAGGCATCTTGAAACACTGGATTATCCATATGTGCCGCTGGATGAAAAGCTGTGCGCTTCCCTGATGGGCAAAACCATGGATGACTGGGCAAAAGCAGTCCTTCCTGAACTGGATCTTTCCGTTTCCCGGCCGGTCACCGAAATCATGGAACAGAAAGAAAATGACGAGATACGGAAAAACGGAACCGATCTCTATCCTTATGTGAAAGAAACCTTTGAGCAGTTAAGCAGAGAGTATGACCTGTTCATCCTCTCCAACTGCGGCAGAGGCTATATAGAAGCCGTCATGGCCCATGCCGGCATTGAGCCGTATGTCAGGGGACACCTCTGCTTCGGCGACAACGGCATCGACAAGCCGGACAACCTGAAGAAAATGATCAGCGATTACAATCTGGTCCATCCTGTCTATGTCGGCGACACAGCCAGGGATCATGAATGCTGTGAAGAAGCCGGCGTTCCCTTCATCTTTGTCTCATGGGGATTCGGCGATGTGCCTGACGCTGTTTACCGGGCAGACTCCATGAAGGATCTGGCGGATATCATTCCAAAGGTCATCTGATACAAAAAGGCTCAGTTCACATGAGCCTTTTAATAACAGATCTGTTCATAGGACAGCAGCTGAACATCATGATCGTCCAGATACTTCTTCACTTCTGGATCGCATAACATTGCGACTTCTTTGGTTCTGTTCAGTGTCAGAGACGAATTATGCAGAAGATAATCATCCACATAGCCGGGATGGCAGACAAAGATATTGGGCATGTCCTCTCTTGCGTCAGCCACGGCTTTTTTGAGTGTTTCAAACGGCTCATAATCCGGACTCATGCTTTCCATCAGGCAGGCCGCGATGGGTCTGTCACAGAAAGAGCCGATCT
>JAUNJW010000387.1 GCA_030533035.1 Erysipelotrichaceae bacterium | reverse complement strand
TTCTTCTATCTCGGTTTTGTCTCCGGCATCGTCACACCGCTTTCCGGCGCCCAGGTTTCCATGCAGGTTCCGGTTGTGCTCTACGGTCTTGTCCAGGGCAACTGGATGGTCGCCCTCTGGCAGCTGATCGCAATCCCTCTGGCAATGGTTCTCTATCTGCCGTTCTACAAGATGTACGACAAGAAGCTCCTTGCCGAAGAACAGGAAAGAGAAGCTGTCAGCGCATAATCACTGAGAAACTGAAAAACAAGTGCTGCCTCACCCCTTTCAGGCAGCACTTTGCCTTAAGGCAGAAAGGATGAAACCGATATGGATTTATTCATTGCTGAAAAAGTCACAGATCATCTGACGAGAATCAAAACCCCGTTCGGCGTCAGTATGTTCCTGGTGCAGGGGACAGAAAAGGCATTATTGATTGATACCGGAATGGGTATCGGTGATCTGAAGTCATTTATAGAAAAAACAGTCACTGTTCCGTATGAAGTTGTGCTGACGCACGGCCATTGCGATCATGCCGGCGGCGCGTCCCAGTTTGAAAAGGTATATCTCAACGAGAAAGACTTTGAACTGGAAAAATGGCATGCCGCAAGAGAGCACAGGATCAGCGATGTGTTCACCGGGCCGTTCCCGGTTCCCGAAGGAATCACGGAAGCGGATTTTGTCCCGCAGAGAACAGAGCCGTATACACCCCTGGATCCGGATATGACATTTGATCTTGGCGGGTGCACGGTCGCTTTCATCGAGGTGCCCGGACATACACAGGGCTGCCTGGTGCCGCTGATCAAAGAGGACAAAGTCATGATCATCGGTGACGCGCTCGGTGAAAACACACTCATGCACTTCAGGGAAAGCACAACTGTGGAAACCTACAGAAGGTCCATTGAGAAGCTGATTGCGGTGCAGGATGATTACACACTTCTGATCCGCTTCCATGGTGCCGGGGCAAGTGAGCACAGGATTCTTGAGGACATGCATGACCTCTGCGGGGAAATCATGGAACATAAAGACGCTGCCCTCAGGGCAAATATGATGGGCTTTGAAGGCTGCTGGGCAAGAGAAAGAGAACATCCAGGAAAAGCCGGAAATATGATCTACAATCCACAGCGGATCTATGACGGGGTGAAGGCATGATTCAGATGGTGATCAGAGCTGATGACATCGGCTATTGCGAAGCGGTGAATTACGGCATTGAAAAATCAGTCAGGGACGGCCTGATTTCCAGCGCCGGCCTGATGCCCAATATGCCTTATGCGGAACATGGTTTCCGTCTTCTTGAAAACCTGGACGTCTGTATCGGCCAGCATACCAATATCTGCCTTGGCAAACCGTGCTGCGATCCGAAGGACATCCCGTCGCTTGTCAATGAAAACGGAGAATTCAGATCCTCAAGGGAATACCGCCAGGCGCATATGGAGGGAAAAGATCCGGCTGAGCTGGAAGACGCTGTCAGGGAAGTCACCGCCCAGTATTTCCGCTTTAAGGAAATCACCGGCAGGGAACCTGCTTACTTCGAGGCTCACGCGATCGAAAGTGAAAACCTCTGGAAGGCGCTGGAGATTGTTGCGGAGCGGTTTGATCTGCCGCTGTGCAACATGACGCCCGCCACAAAGATCGGCTCCTTCTGTGACAGACCCATCGCGGCCTGTTTGATGGAAAGCATGAGTCCGGATTATGAGCCGTTTGAAACACTCAAAAAAGCCG
>JAUNJW010000154.1 GCA_030533035.1 Erysipelotrichaceae bacterium | reverse complement strand
TGTTCCTGCATGTATGTCAGTTCTGCAATTTATAAGCATCCGCATGGATGAATCGGAAAACTTCCTGTATCGCTCAGCGCAGAATTGCAGGATTACAGAAATCTAAAGCGGATAATATCCCCGGAATCCGCGCACTGAATAATATGACTCGGCGCCGTTGTGGAATGTGAAGACGGCGTCATAGCGGCGCTCGCAGAAAAGCGCCCCGCCCTTTGAGCGGATGGAGTCCGGCGTTCTGATCCAGCTGGATGTTTTCAGGTCGAATTCACCGAGGGTCTGCAGATATCTGTACATCGCTTCATCCATGATCTGTATCCCCATGGTTTGTGCTTCTTCCTCAGCGCTGCTTTCACAGGGCGCCTTTCTGCGCTTCAGTCTTGCTTCCCTGTCATAGCAGAGGTTTCTTCTGCCGGCCGGGGTGTCCTTTGAACAGTCGCAGAGGGCGCAGCTGCCGTCAGGAAATACCACCAGATCCGGTTCACCGCCGCTTTCTTCCATTGCACAGGCAGCCTTCAGAATATCCGGGTTCTTCTGCAGTTTTTGGGAAGCTGTCTGCCAGTCGAGTCCGGGATGGCGCAGCGTGTTGTTTTCAAAGCGTTCTTCAAGAACTGTAAGAATATCCATACATTCCCCTTTCATTTTTAAAAAGCCGCGGGTTTCCCTGCGGCTGTAATTCAGAAGCTTATTCGACGCCGATGATGAAGCTGTAGACCGGCTGGCCGCCGTCCTGCACATCAACATCCGCTTCGTAGTTGTTCCTGATATATTCCTCGAGCTCGGTGCATTCTTCTTCGGTTGCGTCCTTGCCGCGGATCAGGGTGACGATTTCAGAATCCTCGTCCATCATTTCGTCAATGAGGGCACGGGAGGCTTCCAGTTTGTCACGGCTGGTGACGATGATGTCCTTTTCAAACAGGCCCATATAATCGCCTTCATGGATTTCACGGCCGTCCACAGTTGTGTCCTTGATGGCATAGGTGACCTGGCCGGTTCTGACATTGGCGATGGCGTCCTTCATCTGGGCGGTGTTTTCATCAACGGAAGCGTCCGGATTGAAGGAGATGCAGGCACTGAGTCCCTGCGGGATGGAACGTGTTTCAAGAACGATGATATCCTTGCCGCTGGTGACATCGGCAGCCTGCTTGGCAGCCATGATGATGTTCGAGTTGTTGGGCAGGATATAAATATGTCTTGCGTTGACTTCAGCGATCGCGTTGCAGAAATCCTTGGTGGAAGGATTCATGGTCTGGCCGCCGGAGACAACGACGTCGGTTCTGTATTCGCGGAACAGCTTTTCAATGCCGGCGCCGGCCGCTGTCGCGATGATGCCGTATTCTTTCTCTTCCGCCTTCTTCGGTTTTTCCTCGATGATGATGGAAGGCTTGAGATCGTCCTGGATGTTTTCAACCTGGACCTTCTTGAATTCACCGTAGCGCTGGCCCATTGTCAGGATTTCACCGGGCATCATGGTGTTGATGCGCAGCTTGATGATCCTGTCTTCGATCAGCAGAGTGATCTTGTTGCCGAGTCTGTCGAGGTTCTTTCTGATTCTGTCCTCATTGAAGCTCTTCATGCCGGCGTCGTTCATTTCCAGAATATATTCAGTTCTGTAGCCGGAAGCTTTTTCGCTCTTGACCTCTCTGACTGTTTCGATCTTCGCGCTTTCAACGAAAGGCTTGCCGTCGAGGGCTGCCTTGAAGCCTTCAAAGATTTTCAGCAGGCCGCTGCCGCCGGAGTCGACAACATGGGCTTCCTTGAGAACCGGCAGAAGTTCAGGGGTGCCGGCCAGGGATTTTTCAGCTTCTGCTGTCAGGCAGCTCATGTATTCTTCAATGCTGCATTCGTGATTGGCTTCCACAAAAGCGGCGGCATTGTCAGAGGATTCGCGGATGACGGTCAGGATTGTGCCTTCGACCGGTCTCATGACTGCCTTATAAGCCAGTCTGGCGCCGTTGAGCATCGCTTCGCTGAGGTCAGCGACTGTCAGCTCTTCCTTGCCCTGCACGGACTGGTTGAAGCCGCGGAAAATCTGGGAAAGGATAACGCCGGAGTTTCCTCTTGCGCCCATCAGCAGGCCGCGGGAAAGGGTCTTGGCTACGACCGGCAGGGATTCGCTGCCGTTCTTTCTGACTTCATTGATACCGTTGGTGAAAGTCAGGGACATATTGGTGCCGGTGTCGCCGTCCGGTACCGGGAAAACGTTGAGCGCGTCGACGTCCTTCTTATGGTTGTTGAGGTTGCTGGAACCGCTCTCCAGCATTCCGATCAGTATTTTGCCATCAATCTTTTCCATGAGAAAGCTCCTTTATGTTACTGGACAGCGCGGACACTCTGCACGAATACGTTGACAGAGGCAACCGGCATATTAAGGGATTTTTCAAGCATGTATTTGACCTTCTTCTGCGCTTCCTGGACAACTTCGGAAATTCTGACACCGAAGCTGACAATGATGTACAGATCAATTTCAAGGCCGTCGTCGCTCTTGCGGACCACAACACCTCTTGAATAATTCTCTTTTTTCAGCAATTCAGTCCATCCGTCCCTGAGAACCTGCTTGGAGGCCATTCCGACAACTCCGTAGCATTCGGTAATCAGGCTGCCGACCAGAGAAGCAATCGCTTCTTCAGACACGTTGATTGTTCCGTAATTTGTTGTTTTTTCTACTGTCATATGCACATGCTCCTTAGGGTTATTATAACAAATCATGAAGACAGATTGAAACCTACTCGCCAGTGTCTTCTGATTGTTCGCTGTCTGTGTTTTCTTCCGGGTTTTCCGCCGGCTCTTCCGCCGGTGTTTCCTCACCCTGTTCTTCCGGCGCCGCGGTTTCGCCTTCGGCCGGCGTCTGTTCAGGATCAGCGGTTTCTTCGCCTTCCTTCTTTTCCTCGCCGTCTTTCTTCTCTTCGTCCTTCTTTTCTTCCTCAATCACAAGCTTGCCGGTTTTGTAGTAGCCTTTTTCATAATTCTCAAGGAAGTCGGAGTCAGGAACCTCATAGCCCTGCAGGTTGATCGGAATCGGGATCCGGTTGCCCTTTTCATCGACCGCCCAGTTGCCGTCGGCATCGGTATAATAATGCTTCTCAACCTTGTCGCCATAGGTGTTGGTGATGACCTTGCCGGTATCGTCCGTCCAGTATTCACGGTTGACGACCGGTTCATCCCACGGGCACATCTTGGAATATGCCGACGTCATGGAATCATCCGCGAAAATGCACTGGGATTTGTCCTTCTGGTAGTTGTAGATGGCCCAGTAGCGGTTGAGAACGCCCATGTTATAGAAGTTGCCCATGAAATAGCCGCCCGAGCGCATGAGCACCCGGATTGCCTCGGGATCATAGCTCAGCGAATACTGGGAGATTTCCGAAATATCACGGATGATCTTTTCATCCACATCCGCGAAGGAACGGCAGAGTTTTTCGGTCTGCTCTTCGGTATTGAAGCCCAGGATCAGCGGAATCTTCGTGATGATATCGAGATAGGTGCTCTTGAGTTCCACATAGGATCCGTCCGCCATCAGGATCAGCGGCTCGTCTTCATAGCGGTAGCCGAGAATCTTTCTTTCGGTAACGGTGATCTTTACAGAATTGTCCCTTTCCAGCGAGACCTTCGCGTTTTCAATCAGCGGGTCTTTTTCAATTCTTCTTTCCAGGATAAACGGCAGGCTCAGATAATAGATGCTGTTATTGGAAAGATCAGCCAGATCAAGGATATAGTCGCGGCTGAGAAACGCGTTGCCGCTCAGCGTAATGCCCGAAACACGGGAGACAGGCATCACAAAATAGACAATCATCAGCAGGATTGCCGCACAGATCACCGCCGCTCTGAACAGCTTCGGCTGCGCCTTGCGGACATTGCGGTTGATATTGAGATGATGCCTCTGATCAAACAGCTGCTGCACGCCGACTGGAACATCAATGACATCTTCTTCATTTGTCATGCGGTCTGCTTCCAATTGAACATCTCCATTTCCGTATGCAGCCTGACGCCGTATTTCTCATAGACTTTCTCCTGGATTTCACGCACCAGCTTCAGATAATCCTCAGCTGAGGCGGAACCCATGTTCAGGATGAAATTGCAGTGTTTTTCAGAGACCTTCGCGTCGCCGATCTGCCTGCCGCGGTAGCCGATGCCGTCGATCAGCTGCCAGGCGTTATAGCCTTCCGGGTTGCGGAATACACTGCCGCAGCTGGGATAATCCAGCGGCTGGGAAGCCATGCGGCGGTTTCTTCTGTCTTCCATCAGGTCCCTGATCTCATTCTTGTCCTTCGGTTTGAGAATCATTCTCGCCCCGAGGATAATCCATTCCGGATGTTTCTGGAAAATGCTTGAGCGGTAGCTGAATTCGCATTCAGAAGCAGGAACCCATTCCGCCCTGCTGCCCCTTAAGACAAGGACTTCCTGAAGGATATCGGACATGGATGATTTATAGGCGCCGGCGTTCATGAAAACCGCGCCGCCGACAGTTCCCGGAATGCCGGACGCGAATTCAAGGCCGGAAAGGCCGTTCTTCATGGCGTCGACTGCCAGGGCGATGATCGAGCAGCCGGCCTGGGCTGTCAGTTCATTGCCGACCAGATAGCTGTGGTGGAAGTGTCTGTCCAGACGGATCACGACACCGTCAAAAGGATCGTCGGAACAGAGCAGGTCGCTGCCCTTTCCGATGACCTTGAAGGGAATATTTCTTTCTTCGATCAGTCTCAGCATTGAGTCGAGAGCCACCTGGGTTTCGGGATATGCCACATATCTGGCTTTGCCGCCGATCCGCAGTGTCGTCATTCTGGAAAGAGACTGATCTGCGTCCACATCCGCAAAGCGGCTCAGTGCTTTATATAATTCATCCATTTGCAGTCAGCTCCTCCATCAGCCGGATCATCTGATACGCCGCGTCCGTTTTTCCGGCTTTGCGGGCGTTTTCCCTGATCCGCATTCTTTCTGTTTCATTGCTCATCAGCCGGTTGACTGTTTCAGCCAGCTTTGCGGCGGTCAGATCCTTTTCCTCGATCATGATTGCGCCGCCTATGTCCGCCAGTTCTTTGGCGTTGTAGACCTGGTGGTTGTTTGCCACGTTGGGCGAAGGGATCAGAATCGAACAGGTGCCGATTGCGCCGATCTCCGCCATTGTCGTCGCACCGGCTCTTGTCACAGCCAGGGCGCACCCCTTCAGCATGGAGCGGCCGTTGACAAACGGCACGATTTTGATTCTTCCGGTGTCTTTTGTTTTGAATTCATAGTCGTTGTCTTTTCCGGCAGCGATGACGATCTGGTACGTGGAAT
>JAUNJW010000386.1 GCA_030533035.1 Erysipelotrichaceae bacterium | reverse complement strand
ATATGGCCAGGTGTTGATTCCGCCGAATTCATAAAGATTGGTATAGCCCATGCCGGCAAGAATTTCCGCCGCCTGTTTCGAGCGGTTCCCGCTCCGGCAGTAAATCATAATGATCTCTTCCCTGTCAGGCAGCAGGTCATCCGCCAGTCCCGCGAGATGTTCCACGGGAATGTTGATGGCACCGGGTATATGAGACTCCTCAAATTCATCCGCTGTTCTGACGTCGGCGATGATATATGAGTCATCGCTGTTCATCATATCCCGGGCTTCCTCCTGAGAAATCTGCGTATATCCCGGCTCTGTGTCAGCGTCTTCATCAGCTGAGCAGCCGCACAGCAGACTCGCTGCAAGCAGGCCGGCCGCGATCAGATTCATTGTTTTCATAAAAAATACTCCGTCAGTTTCATTTTACCATCTGAAATCCGCCGGGCAAATCATTGTGCACAGGCTCCGCCTGTTTTCATGTTAAGATTCATTCAAGGAAAGGATACAGGAAACATAATATGTGGAATGATTTTGACACAGCCTCTTATTCAGGCATGATCGCTGAAACTGTATCAATAAAAGGATATAACGGCGACACAATCAATGCGTATTACTCCCGTCCGCTGAACGCGGAAAACTGCCCGGCCCTTGTCCTGATTCCCCATATGCCGGGATGGGACGAATACTGCCGGGAAGCCGCCAGAAGATTCACCGAACATAATTACGCGGTGATCTGTCCCAATATCTATGCCCGCTTCGGCAGCGGCAGACCGGCCGACGTGGCCAAAAAGGCCAGGGAGGAAGGCGGCGCGAAGGATGAAACGGTCATGGGCGATGTCCAGGCATCCATCGACTTTGTCAGATCCCAGCCCATCTCAAACGGAAAGACCGGCGTCATCGGCATGTGCTCCGGCGGCAGGCATACATTCCTGGCTGCCTGCACACTGGAAGGAATCGACGCGGCCGCTGACTTATGGGGCGGCGGTGTCATCCAGAAGGAAGAGGAGCTCAGCCCGGCAAGACCGAAGGCACCGTTTGATTACGCGGAAAATCTCAGCTGTCCCCTGATCGGCATCTTCGGCAATGATGACCGCCATCCCGGACCGGAGGAAGTCAGTCAGCTGGAAGAGAAGCTGAAGGAACTCGGCAAGGAATATGAGTTCTACCGCTATGACGGAGCCGGCCACGGCATCTGGTATTATGACAAGCCGATGTACCGCCAGGAGGCAGCGATGGACTCACAGGAAAAGGTGTTTGCCTTCTTTGAGAAATATCTGCGATGACTGAAACAAAGCCCTTCTCCCTGATGGTGAAACCGGCAGGGTCTTCCTGCAACATGCGCTGTCAGTACTGCTATTACATTGACAACCCGGAAAGCGGCAGCCGCTTCATGAGTGAAGAGGTCCTGGAACAGACAGTCCGGTCTTATGCGGCCGCTGCCTCTTATCCGGTTCTTTCGTATGTCTGGCATGGCGGCGAGCCGACGCTGCGGGGAATTGAGTTTTATAAAAAAGCGGTGGAACTGCAGAGGAAGTATCTTCCCGAAGGCTTTGAATGCTGGAACAGCCTGCAGACAAACGGCCTTGCCCTCAATGACGAATGGTGTCAGTTTCTTTCCCTCAATCATTTTGATGTGGGGATTTCCATTGACGGCACAAGGGCCATCCATGACACATACCGGCATGACGCCGCAGGAAATCCGACCTATGAAAGAATC
>JAUNJW010000153.1 GCA_030533035.1 Erysipelotrichaceae bacterium | reverse complement strand
GCTGTACAAATGGGAAGAATTCAATGAAATAATGAATGAAAAGAGCGGAACAAATGAAAAAGTCCGGTTTCCCGGACTTTTTCATGGTCGGAATGACAGGATTTGAACCTGCGACCCCTTCGTCCCTAACGAAGTGCGCTACCAAACTGCGCTACATTCCGTTCTGTTTATGGCGTCCTCGGGCGGATTCGAACCGCCGACCTTCCGCTTAGGAGGCGGACGCTCTATCCAGCTGAGCTACGAGGACAACTGTGCGGAAACTATTATAGCAGAGAATTTATGGAATTCCAGTAAAACTGAGAAATTCTCTTTATTGAGAGGGGGAAACGAATATAATGTTTGTTATCGGGAGGTTTTCCATGAAAAAGTATCTTTTGATCATTGTCCTGCTCGTGTCTTCAGGCATCGTTGTTCCGTTCATGCCGATCGGCACTGTCAATAAAATCATCGCGGAAGCTGCCGTGATCGGCGTGCTCTTCATTATTTACAACGCAATCCAGAAAGAAAGCCGGGAGAAATAGGTATCCCGGATTGTAAAAATTTACATTCTTAAAACTGAAATTTTACATTGACATTGAAAGTTTTTGTCAGTATCATCACACTATAAATTCAGTGAACAGAAGAGTACCTGCGGCAGTCCACCAGCGAGCCGGAACAGAGTGTGAGTCCGGCGGCAACAGTTTCAGGGAAGCGCATCTGGGAGAAGTTCTCCTGAACTGACAGTAGGGAGAAACGTCATTCCGCGTTAAGGATTGAGAGGCTGTTTTTACAGCAACCAGTGTGGTACCGCGATCATTCAAGTCGTCTCTGGGCAGAGGCGGCTTTTTTGTTTAAAGGTACTGTGCCGGACAGATCAATACAGATGGGAGAAAAAGAAAATGAAAACTGGCAAAATGATCAACGCTTTACTCGCAGGCCTCATGGCTGTATCAATGGCAGGCTGCGGCTCTAACGACAAGGCGTCCGGCGGCGACGCACCCGCTGCTGACGCGCAGAACATCATCATCGCAATTTCACCCGACTACCCGCCTTTTGACGATCTGACAACAGACGGCGAACTGACCGGCTTCGATGTCGAGATGGGCGACTGGATCTTCGACTGGCTGAATGAAAACGGCTATTCCTTCACACATGAATGGAAGCAGCTTTCCTTCGATACAATCATTTCCGCGATCCAGGCCAACCAGGTTGACCTCGGCCTCTCCGGATTCACATATGACCCGGAAAGAAAGGTTCTCTTCTCTGATCCTTATTATGGTTCCGCTGAAGTTGCCATGGTAACAGCTGACAGTGCGATCAAGACTCTTGACGATCTGGCCAACAAGGCAATCGGCGCCCAGGCCGGCACAACCGGCGAGCAGTGCGCAAATGAAATTGAAGGCGCAGTGGTTACAGCGATGCAGGACATGGGCATTCTCGTTGAAACACTCAAGACCGGCGGAATTGATGCCTTGATTCTCGATGAACCTGTTGCCAAAAACTATGCCGCAAGCGGTGCGTTTACAGTTCTTGACGGTGCTCTGATTGATGAAGAGACACACATCATCGCCGCTGAAGGCAACACTGAACTGATGGACGCTGTCAACAAGGCTCTCAAGGCATTCCTTGAAAGCGATGAATGCAAAGCCCTCAAGGAGAAGTACGGTCTCTGATGGCTGACATTTTCACAAAAGACAATCTGCTGTTCATGCTGAGGGGAGCCGGATTCTCGGTTCTTCTCGCGCTTGGCGCCGTTGCGATCGGATGCGTTCTCGGGATTATTTTTTCAATCTTCAAGCTGTCCCGCAGCAGAATCCTGAATGTGATCGGCAACATCTATGTAGAGATTTTCCGCGGCACGCCGATGCTGCTGCAGATTCTCTTCTTCTATCTCGGTGTGCCTGTTATCTACCAGCGGATCACCGGGGTGAGGATGAATGCCAATCCCTACATCGTCGGTCTGATCGCCCTGAGCTTCAACTCGGGAGCTTACCAGACGGAACTGATCCGTTCCGGCATCCAGGGTGTGGACAAAGGCCAGTGGGAAGCCTGTGAGACGCTCGGCATCAGCTATGGAACCATGATGAAGGAGATTATTCTTCCCCAGGCATTCAAGCAGATCGTGCCGCCGATGGTGTCCGAGTTCATCATGCTGATCAAGGACAGTTCGCTGATTTCGAATATCGGCGCCCTGGAACTGCTTTATGCGGCCCAGGTGCTCGGCAAAAAGTATTACGATTATCTCGATCCCCTGATCATCGCGGCAGTCATGTACCTGACTCTGACGATTCTTGTTTCATGGCTTTCCAAGAAACTGGAAAGGAGGCTGGCTGTCAGTGATTAAAGTGGTGAATCTTCATAAGAGCTTCGGCGATTTCAAAGCTCTGAACAATATCAATCTTGAAATTCATGACGGTGAGATCGTCTCTCTGATCGGACCTTCGGGCTCCGGCAAAAGCACTCTGCTGAGATGCATACACGGACTCGAAAAGGCAGAGAGCGGAGAAATCTACCTGGATGGCGAACTGATGGATCCTTCCAGAAAGGAACAGTACGCGGCCCAGAGAAAAAAGATGGGATTTGTCTTCCAGCATTTCAATCTTTTCAACAACAAAACAGTTATGCAGAACTGCATGCTGGCCCAGATGAGCGTTCTGGGCAAAAGCGAGGAGGAAGCCAGGGCAACCGCCATGGAATACCTGGAAAAGGTCGGCATGGCAGATAAGGCGGACAGCTATCCTTCAAAGCTTTCCGGCGGCCAGAAACAGAGAGCGGCGATTGCCCGGGCTCTGTGCATGAATCCGGAAATGATGCTGTTTGATGAACCGACCAGCGCCCTCGATCCGGAAATGATCAAGGAAGTCCTTGACGTCATGAAGGATCTCGGCAGACAGGGGATGACAATGATCGTCGTCACCCATGAAATGGGCTTTGCCCGCAAGGTCGGCAACCGGGTCGTCTTCCTGGAAGCCGGCGAGATCATCGAAGAGAACGAATCCGAGGCATTCTTCTCCAATCCGTCCTCCGACCGTGCTAAAGACTTCCTGAGCAAGGTTTTCTACGACTGAAACATATAGGGGTGAACATGAAACTTCCTGACTTCAAAGTTGAGCAGTGGATGAACGAATATGAAAACGAAGCGGTTTACAATCTGACCGATACCTGTGTCAGTCCGCTGACTTTTCAGCAGCTCGCCGCCATGGATGAGAGCGGCTCATTCATGAATATCAGGCTTGACTACGGAACAATCACCGGTGACAGGGAACTGAAGGAAGAAATTCTTTCCCTGTACAAAACCGGGACGGAAGCCAATATCACCCTCATGCAGGGCTGTCTGCAGGCGAATGAATCCCTGATTTATACACTGCTGTCACCGGGTGACAATGTCATCTGCTATGAACCCGGCTACCAGCAGTTTACAAGCCTGCCTGAAAGCATCGGCGCCAATGTGACCGTGCTGCGTCTGTATGAAGAAAACGGATGGCAGCCTGATCTTTCCGAACTGGAAGAAGCGATGTCGCACGATGTGAAGATGATAATCATCAACCAGCCCTCCAATCCGACCGGCGTATTCTTCAGTGATGAATACCTTCAGAGGATGATCCTGATGGCCCGCCTGCAGGGAACCTATATCCTTTCGGATGAGGTCTACAGGGGACTCAACGACGAGCCTTCCATCAGCGATATATACGAAAGGGGAATTTCCACATCGTCCCTCTCGAAGATCTTTTCCCTGGCCGGTCTCAGGCTGGGATGGATCAAGGGCCCTGAAGAGGTGATCGAACAGATCAATGTCAGAAGGGACTATTCCATTATTTCGACAGGCCCGCTTGCGGACAAGCTTGCGTGCATTGCCCTGAAGAATAAGGACAGAATCCTGAAAAGAAGCAGAAGGATCATCGAAGCGGACAAAGAAATTGTCGCGCAGTTTGTCAAAGACCATCCGCAGTTCCATATTGTCATGCCGGAATCCGGTACCGTCGGATTTCTTGGCTATGACAGCGACATAGATGATACAATGCTTGCGCAGCAGCTGCTGAGTGAGGAGGGCGTGTTCTTTGTGCCGGGCTCATGCTTCGGTACCGGGAAACATCTCAGGATCGGTTTTACCTGCGACCCGCAGACAATGTCCGCCGGGCTTGCGAAGCTGGCTGCGTATCTGGAAAAGAACTGAGGACCATATGAAAAAAATAAGCGTACCGGTTATGCCGTATGAACTCAAAGAAGAATCCTTCGGAACTGAATTCACTGACGGAAATGCCGCTGCGCTTTTCTTTGCGGATGAAACAGGGGAAAGAGAATTGTCCGGTTTCCGCTTTGATGAGTGCAGATTCAGAAATATCACCTTCCATCCTGAAATGGACCGCTGCCTGTTCGCGGACTGTATCTTTGAACGCTGCGATTTTTCAAACTGCAGCTTTAACGAGACGGTTTTCAGAAGATGTCAGTTCAAATCCTGCCGGATGACAGGAACTGATTTCAGCTGGAGCCGGTTCAATGATGTGTCGATGACCGGCTGCGAGTCATCCTATGCCAATTATTCCCGCGCGAAATTCAAAGTGTGCGCACTGGAGGAATGCAGGTTCACGGAAGCTTCTTTCAATTCCTGCACTTTTGAGGATCTCAGGATCAGCCGCTGCGGTTTTGTCTCAGCGGAGATGATGGAAACAAAACTGAAGGGTCTGGATCTTTCCGATTCCGATATCAGCGGAATCATGACCGGACTCAGTGAACTGAAAGGAGTCACCCTGAATGAACAGCAGGCGCTCGCATGTGCGAAAATGATCGGGATCATTGTCAGAGAGTGAGAAAAAATCCGGAATAAGAAAGCGTTTTCACAAATCTTTCACAAACCTTACATTATTCACACACAGGCGTACCGTATCATAGAAAGCGTAGAAGAACATGTTATTTCTTTCCCTCCCGAATAAAGAAAGAAAAGAGACCCTGTGCCAGCGGGGTCTTTTTTCAGACTTTCCCGTATTTGTCAGACATATGCGGGGAAGTTGTTTTCTCATGTCATACGCAAATGGATGTATAATGAATATTACCCAGGAGGTTTTGTCATGAGAACAGTCAGAGTAACAGTTGAAGAAGGAATTCTCGAAGGTGAGGTCAAGGGCGGCAGTATGATTTTCCGCGGTGTGCCTTATGCCAAGGCACCGGTCGGTGATCTGCGCTTCAAGGCTCCCCAGAAGGCTGACAGCTGGACAGGCGTCCGCAAAGCTGTTGAGTTCGGCCCTGTCTGCCCGCAGATGGAAATGACAGAAGGATTCTACGGCAAAGAGTTTTATACTGATCCGAAG
>JAUNJW010000152.1 GCA_030533035.1 Erysipelotrichaceae bacterium | reverse complement strand
AGGACGAAGTCATCGAGCTTCTTCCGGCAGTGATAGATGATATCCTGCTGGAGGTACCGCTCCAGGTGACGGAAGCAGCCGAAGGGGAGTATCCCGAAGGGGATGGCTGGAAGATTTACAGCGAAGCTGAGTACCAGGAACTCCAGAAGGAAAAGATTGACCCGCGGCTGGAAATTCTGAAGAAATTCGACAGTGAACGGTAGGAGGTGCAAGACATGGCTGTACAGCAGAGAAGAAATTCCAAGACAAGAAGAGACAAGAGAAGAACTCATTATAAGCTGGTAGCTCCGACACTGGTTAAGTGCCCGGTCTGCGGTGAAATGAAGCGTCCTCATCACGCTTGTCCGAACTGCGGCAACGTTGGTCCGGCTAAGGAATCCAACTGAGCTGACTGATCAGATATCAGACTGAAAGAGAAGATCGCCATGATCTTCTCTTTTTTTGCGTTTCTGCCTGCCATCGGCTGCCGGACTGTCATGGATCCGGACGTGCCGGCACGCGTGCCCTGAAACAAAAAAGCTTTTGAAAAAAATATGAAACAAAAGAAGGGAAGGCCGCAAAGATCTTCTCTTTTTTTGCGTAAACAACCAAAAAAACCTTGTCTTATGTGATGACGGTGGTAGAATTGTGGTAGAAAGTGGGGAGAAGTGGCGGCAATGATGTTCATGGGACAATTCAGGCATAACCTGGATTCAAAAAACAGACTGATCATTCCCGTCAAGTTCCGTGAACCGCTCGGTGCAAACTTCGTTGTGACAAAAGGCCTGGACGGCTGCTTATCTGTTTATACAGCAGAGAAGTGGGAATCGATGATTTCCCGGCTGGCCCAGATTCCTGCCACAAAAAAAGAAGCGCGCATGTATCTGCGCACACTGACCGGAAATGCGATGGAATGCGATCTTGACAACCAGGGCCGCATCCAGCTGCCCCAGTTTCTTGTGTCACTGGCACACTTCACAAAGAGCTGTGTCATTGTCGGTGTCGCCGACCATGTCGAGATCTGGCCGGAAGAGCAGTGGGATACATATGACGATCTCGCGTCCGAGTCGTTCGAATCCATTGCCGAATCACTGACGGAGTATCTGCAGTAATGGAACATAAAAGTGTCCTGCTTCATGAAACGATCGATCTGCTCGATGTAAAGCCCGACGGGATTTACGTTGACGGAACGCTCGGAAGGGGCGGACATGCAAAACTGCTGATCTCGAAACTCACAACCGGACACCTGTATGCATTCGACAAGGATGAACAGGCATTGCGTGAATCGGAAGTAAACCTTTCCGGTTGCGCCGACAGGGTTACGCTGATCCATAACGACTTCCGGTCTGCGGGGGAGGAGCTCCGCAAACGCGGGATCGAAAGTGTCGATGGATTCATGATGGACCTTGGTGTCAGTTCACCGCAGTTCGACGATCCTCAGCGCGGATTCAGCTACCGCTTCGATGCGCGGCTGGATATGAGGATGAAC
This sequence comes from Erysipelotrichaceae bacterium, assembly GCA_030533035.1. Lineage (GTDB taxonomy): Bacteria > Bacillota_I > Bacilli_A > Erysipelotrichales > Erysipelotrichaceae > Bulleidia. The sequence continues at coordinate 3,840 of JAUNJW010000152.1, read as the reverse complement.
CGTGAACAGAAGCTCGACGCATACGAGGTTGTCAACACTTATCCTGCAGCAGAGCTGACAAGGATACTCAGGGAATATGGCGAAGAACGCTATGCTTCACTGATTGCCAATGCGATCGTGAAGAACCGGGCTGTCAAACCGATTGAGACAACCTTTGAGCTGACGGATGTGATCCGCCAGGCACTTCCCGAAAAAGAGCTGCGCAAGAAAGGCCATCCGGCCAAAAAGACATTCCAGGCCATCCGCATCGAAGTCAACGATGAGCTTGGCGCCCTGAAACAGGGTCTTGTGCAGGCGCTTGAAATGCTGAATGAAGGGGGAAGATGCGCTGTCATCACATTCCATTCACTCGAGGACAGAATCGTTAAGAATACTTTCAAAGAATACTCCTCTGCTCCATTTGTAGAGCCAAAGCTGCCGCTCACGGCTTCGCAAATGGAGCAGGCCTCCTTCCACCTCGTCACCAAGAAACCGGTGATCGCAGGGGATGAGGAACTGGAAACAAACAACAGATCACACAGCGCAAAGCTGAGAGTTATAGAAAGAACAAGGGGAAAGAATCATGGCTAAGGGGACAAAGAGAAGAAAATTAAAGAGATCAGTTGCACTGCTGAATGTATCAGTTATTTTATTCGGCTTTTCTGTGTTGCTTTATCTGACAAGCGCACTCTTTCTTCGCTCATATAACAATTCCCTCAGTACGAGAAAGCAGGAGATCTCCCAGGAGATCGCGATGCTTGAACTCCAGAACGACGCTGTAGAAGTGGAGATCGCACAGCTGGCTTCCGCCGACCGCGTTGACTACATCGCAGCCAACAACGGTCTGACAAGGAATTCCTCCAACGTGATTTCCATCATGACCGGGGAGAACGGAGACTGAGCATGAAGCCGGCCCGTCATCATTCGGTCCGCGAAATATTCCTTGTAACATTGGCAGCAGTTGCATTACTTGCGTCCAATGTTTTTTTCGTTACCATCGCCAAGGTTCATCTGCGCTCCGGCCAGGACCTGTCAGCCTACGCCGACAATGCGAACTTCGTCCACGAAGTCACCAAGGCCCTCAGAGGCAATATCTATGACCGCTCCGGCGCCGTGATTGCCCAGGACTCAAGAACCTATAACATCTACTGCATTCTCGATCCCAACCGCCCGGCGATCGGCGATCAGATTGCCTATGTCAAAGACAAGGAACGCACAGCGGACATATTATCCAAAATCCTGAGAATGGATTATGACAAGATCCTCGACTTCCTGCGCCAGGATGTTTACCAGACCGAGCTTGGCTACAACGGCAGAAAGCTCTCCAAGACGATCAAGGATGAAATCGATTCCTATGAACTTCCCGGCATCGAATTCACCGACAGTGTCCAGCGGATTTATCCGCTCGGCCAGTTTGCCTCGAATCTGATCGGCTACGCGACATCCAACGAAGCCGGTTCAACCATCGGCCAGATGGGCATTGAGCTTTACATGGATTCCTATCTCAGCGGCAAGGACGGATCCAGAACCTACCAGGCCGACGAACACGGCTATGTCCTGCCGGGTATGAAGGAAACCGTTGTCTCAGCCCTCAACGGCAACAACGTCTACCTGACACTCGACGCCGGCATCCAGGAAACACTTGAAGATTCCTTCCGGATCACAGATTCCTCTTTTGCCACCCAGAGAGCGTGGGGCGGGGCGATGGAAGTCAACACCGGCAAGATCATTGCCTGGGGCCAGTCGCCGTCCTTCGATCCCAACACTCTTGAGAATATCGTTGATTACAACAACACCGGCGCCCAGATGGCCTATGAACCCGGTTCCACGATGAAGACATTTGTCTGGGCCGCGACAATCAACGAGGACAAATATGATGAAAACATGCTGACGGACGGCAACCAGTTCTGCTTCACCGGCGATGAAAACAACAACCCGGTCAGAACATATTCCGGCGATTATATCGGCTGCATCTACAATGCCAGACAGACCATGTACGGTTCAGTCGACCTTGACCATGGCATGATCTACTCGCTGAACACTGTCGCCGCCACCCTTGAAAACGAACTGATCAATCCGGACATCTACCGCGATTATCTTGATAAATTCGGTTTCTGGCAGCCGGTCGAGACAGACGGCATCCCGGAAGCAATCGGCACCCTGAACTTCACCTATGCCTATGACAAGATGAACCTGTCATTCGGCCAGGGCTCCACCGTCACGATGCTGCAGCTCTTCCAGGCCTACAGCGCCATCTTCTCCGACGGCACCATGAAGAGACCGTACTTCATCGAGTCCATACGCAACTCCTATGACAACTCAATGATTTACCAGGCAGAACCGAAAATCACCGGGACACCGATTACCCCGGAGACAGCGGAACATGTGCAGAAGATCATGTACCGCGTCGTCAACGATGATGACGGCACCGCCAAGTATTACAAGATTCCCGAATGCGACCTGATCGCCAAGACCGGCACATCCGAAATCGCGATCAACGGTTCCTATAACAACCAGCGCACGATCACTTCCATCATGTGCGCGATGCCGGCGGAAAACCCGCAGGTGCTTGCGTATTATGCGTTTGAAGCTGACTATGCAAGGGATTCCCATTACTATACGGAAGCAGTTACAAACTTCCTGCGGAAGATCGCTGTCACCTACGGCTTCGCCCAGGGCAGCAGCTCCGCTTCGGAACAGGAAACAGTCTATGACAATGTCACTGTTACCGACATGCCTTCCTACATCAATCACAGCGTTGATTTCGCAAAATCCAAAGTGGCAGAGATGAACGGCAGCGCCGTAGTCCTCGGCGACGGCAGCACGGTCATCCGCCAGTTCCCGGAAGCAGGGGATATCTTCACCACCGGCCAGCATGTCTTCCTGCTCACCGATACCCAGACATTCCTGATGCCAGACATGACAGGCTGGACAAGGAAAGATGTTGCCGGCTTATGGTCGGCTACAGGCTTCGGTTTCCAGCTCAGCGGCACCGGAAAAGTTGTTTCACAAAGCATACCGCCGGGCACGGCAGTTTCAAAAGGAACTGAAATCACTGTTGTTTTTGAATAATCTTTGTGTATGATAATTTGAGTACAGGAGGTTATTATGCCTTTTAAACTGATCCTGAGCCTGCTGGTATCCGTGGCCGTTGTCATGGTCACCATGCCTGCGTTCATAAAGTTTCTCAAAAAGCTGAGTTTCCGTCAGTCCATCAGTGAGTATTCACTGGAGGAAGACCAGAAAAAAGCAGGAACCCCGATTATGGGAGGGATCCTGTTCATCATCGTTCCGCTGATTGTCACCCTGGTGATCGCGCCGGAAACATTCCGGCAGATCGACACGCTGATCGTCATGATGGCATTTGCCGGCTATGGCGTGATCGGATTCATCGACGATTATCTGATCGCTGTCAAAAAGGACAACGAAGGACTTTCACCGAAGAAGAAGCTGATCATGCAGGTGGTCCTGGCGGTCGTGTTCTTCTTCCTCTACAGGGGACACGGCAGCACGGATCTGTTCCTGCCGTTAACAGGAATCACCTTGAAACTCGGACTGCTGTATTTCTTCCTCGTCCTGTTCATGTTTGCCGGCGCTTCCAACGCCGTCAACCTGACCGACGGCATGGACGGCTTATGCGCCGGTGTCACAATCATCGCGCTGATCCCGTTCCTGGCGATCGTCCTGATGCAGAATGCAGCATTCTCACAAACCCTGGCAGTCTTTATCACATCGCTGATCGGTGCGCTTCTCGGCTATCTTTATTATAATAAGAAGCCGGCAAGGATCTTCATGGGCGATACCGGCGCCCTGGCGCTGGGCGGCGTTCTGGCTGCCATCGCCATGGTCACTAAGAAAGAG
>JAUNJW010000151.1 GCA_030533035.1 Erysipelotrichaceae bacterium | reverse complement strand
CGATGTCATTATCTTCGCGGTCAATCCGGAAGGAAACGAAGCATTGGATGGCGGCAGACTTGCAGTAAAGATCAGCGAAGTCAAGCCGCTCCCTGAACCATATCCGGAAGACAGAACAAACAACACAGTTCTGGCAGAAGACTTCGGTGACCAGGGCTATCAGGGCTGGTACTATGGTTCCTGTGACTGGGATGGCACAAGTTTCAAAGCAGTCCAGAATAAAGACGGCGACAAGTATGTTGGCGATGATGGCCTCGAACTGAAGGCAGATTATGTACATCCGGGACCTGACGGAGGTCAGAGCGCAGCCTATAAGTGGGTCGCAGCTGAAGATGGAACGATCTATGTGACAGGTGAGTATACCAAAGCACCTAACAGTGCCGGTGCCAACGCAAACGGTGTAACACTGAGAGTTGTTCTCAATGATGAAGTCAAAGTCTGGAAAGGTGACAATATCCAGAAAGGCGGAATTACAGAACCGCAGACAGTAACATTTGACGAAACATTTGAAGTCAAGAAGGGTGACATTCTGATCTTCGCAATCAATCCTGAAGGCAACAATGAATATGATGGAGGTAAGCTCTCTGTCAAGATCAGCGATGTAAAGGAAGAAGAACCTGAACCTTATCCTGAAGACAGAACAAACAACACAGTTCTGGCAGAAGACTTCGGTGATCAGGGATCCCAGGGCTGGTTCTATGGTTATACAGGCTGGGACGGAAAAGGCTTCAAACTTCTCGGCGACAGAGACGGTGAAAAGTACACCGGAGAAAATGGCCTTGAACTGAAGGCAGACTTCGTACATCCGGGACCTGATGGCGAACACAGTGCGGCTTATAAGTGGGTTGTCGCTGAAGATGGAACAATCAAGGTTGAAGGCGAATATACAAAAGAGCCTAACAGTGCAGATGCCAACGCAAATGGCGTAACACTGAGAGTACTTCTGAATGATGCTGAGAAAGTCTGGAGAGGCGATAATATTGCGAAAGGCGGAATTACAGAACCGCAGACAGTAACATTTGATGAAACATTCGAGGTGAAGAAAGGTGATATTCTGATCTTCTCAATCAATCCGGAAGGACAGAATTCATATGACGGAGGCAGACTCTCAGTCAAGATCAGTGATGTGAAGGAAGAAGAACCTGAACCCGAACCTGAAATAGAATACTCAGTCACCTATAAGTATGATGGTGAATATCCTGAAGCAGTAACAGCTACACTGCCGGCAGATGATCAGAAATACAAAGACGGTGACGAAGTTACTGCAAAAGCACCGGAGACTACTTCTGTTGCTGCAGATAAAGATGGCGATCATGGCGTCTGGGAATTCCAGGGCTGGGATGCAGATACCAAGACTGTCCAGGGCAGCGATGTTGAATTCGTCGGCAAATGGGAATTCAGCAGAACAAATAATGCAAATCTCAAAGATGACTTCAGTGACAAACAGGGACGCAACGGCTGGTATTATGGTAAGGCTGACTGGGATGGCGCGAATTTTGAAGAACTTCCTTATAACACTGATAAGGGTGGATATAAGGATGGTGAGAGCAAGCCTGAATTGAAAGCAGACTTTGTTGAACCGGGCGGCGGTAAAAATGCAGCGTACAAATGGGTTGCCGCAAAAGACGGCGTTATTAGAGTCACTGGTGAGTATTATAAGTCTGCGTACGACGAAGAAGGAACAACCGGAACATGCTTCAGAATCCGTCTGAATGGTGGAGAAAAGGCATTCATTGGTATGAATACTGCAAACAAATCAGATGAAAGAACCGAATCATTTGATCTGACACTGGACGTCACAGCCGGGGATGTATTGCTCTTCCTGGTTGATCCTGAAGGAAATGATGCATGGGATGGCGGACGTGTCACAGCATCCATCACACCGGTTGAGTAATCAATATCAGACTGACAACAACTATAAACAACCAAGATAAGGCCTGCTCCGATTCAAGCGGAACAGGCTTTAATACTTGGCTGAGAATCAGGCTGTTTTCGATTCCCGAATGACATCCTTTGATGCTGAAGAAAAATAACTGATATACTTGAAGTATGAAAAAAACTATTTACGCAGGAACATACACAGGAACAGGCAGTGAAGGAATTTACACCTTCGGTTTTGAAGACGGTATTCTTTCCGATCCTGCTCTGCTGTGTAAAATTGACAATCCCAAGTACATCAACCTGACAGACGGTGTTATTGCCGCTGCGGCTGATGTCAAGGGCGGTTCGGGAATTGCGCTGGTCAGCCGGGAAGGAGAAATACTCGATGCGATCAGTTATGAACGGCGTACTTCCTGCTATATCGGCAGAAACGGAAACAGACTGTACACAGCCAATTATCATGACGGCACAGTCAGCGCTGCTGAAATCAGAGAAGACGGAACATTGAAATTCATCCATACAGAACTCATCCGTGAAGGCGCCGGCTGCCACCAGGTTCTCTTCCATGAGGACAAGGTGCTTGTGCCGTGTCTTTTCCTGGACAGGGTTATCATTTTTGACCGGGATCTCAAACGTCTTGCCAGCATTCATTTCAATGTCGGCACAGGTCCGCGCCACGGCATCTTCTCACATGACGGCCAGTGGCTGTATCTTGCGTCCGAATTAAGCAATGAGCTGTTTGTGATCAGAACTGACACATGGGAAATCACTGATTCCATTTCGATTCTTCCCAATGGTGAGAAATACCGGCGTGACACAGCGGCGATCAGGCTTTCTGAAGACGGAAAACATGTTTACGTTTCAACCAGGACAATGGATATCATCTCGGTTGTGGAACTGAAAGACAACAAGCCTGAGCTGATCCAGACTGTCTCCTGCGGCGGCCGCCATCCCCGTGATTTCACCCTGCTGGACGGCTATCTGCTTTCCGCCAACCGGTTTACAAATGATGTGGTCTCCTTCAAGCTTAATGAAGACGGCACTGTCGGTGAAAAGGTAAGCTCTGTCACAGTACCGGAAGCTGTTTCACTTGTTTTTGAGTGATTCTTAAGAGTTCGGCCCGTATGCATTTACGGGCCTTTTTCTTTCTCAGCTGAAGGGATGGCATGATATCATTGACGGTGGATATGGAAAACAAAAAAATGAAAAAACCGACTCTGATGCCGGCTTTATGGCTGACCGTGATCTGGTTGATTGCCTGTCTGGGAATATGGTTCGCAAGATCTGACACCATGACGATCTATGTTCATAATTACGGCAGATATTCAAATCCGCTCGCAAACACGGGTGAGGATCCGGCAGTTGAAGTTCTGGATATTGAAGAACATGAAGAGTATTTTGCCGTTAAGCTCAGGGCGCTGAAAACAAACGGTACTTATGACTTCAGAATCCAGTCGGCTGATGATCCGGAATTATCATCGTATATTGTTGTGGATATTGATTCTGAGGGGAGAATAACAGAAAACGCCACGGGGAATTTCAACGGCTGGAAGACACTCTATCCGCTGACATTTATCTGGATTGCCGGCTGTACCCTGATATTCTATCTGACTTTCTTCCGGCAGAAGAAATACAGTGTTTTCTCATACAATACGATCATTTATCTTGGTTTCGGTTTTAAGGGAACATTGATGACAGTGGTGTTCTTACTGAACATGCTCAGTGCTTTTGAATCACCGGAATACTCGAGTATGATGGTTTTCCTTGATACGATCTATTCCAGTGTCGGCACATATGCATTTCTCTCATTCCCGGTACTGCTGATCCTGACAATTGGGCTGATCATCTCAAATCTCTTCCTGTGGAAACGGGAGGGCAGAGGCTTTACCAATACAGTGGCAATGATCTTCGGAATAATTCTTACAGCAGGCAACCTGCTGGTGATCATCGCGCCGGGCTTTACCGGCGGCTATGTTCCGACAGCGAGAATCCAGATGTCCATGATCAATGCTCTGTCCGCATTATTCCTGTATCTTGAGTCAATGTGGCTTGGCGCAGTGGGGGCGGGAATCATCACTGCCAGAATGAAGGCGGACTGCGACCGGGATTATCTGATTATCCTGGGCTGCGGGATGCGGGAAGACGGAACACCGACACCTCTTTTAAGAGGCAGATGCGACGTTGCGCTCAAATTCAACCAGAGACAGCTTGAAACAACCGGAAAGCAGGCAAAATTCATTCCTTCCGGCGGTCAGGGTGATGATGAGATCATCTCCGAAAGTGAGTGCATGAAAAACTATCTGGTTTCCCAGGGAATCAGTGAAAACGACATCCTGATGGAAAACCGCTCCACGACCACGATGGAGAACTTCAGGTTTTCAAAACAGCTTATCCCGGAAGAAAACGCTAAGTGCGCATTCTTTACAACGAAGTATCATGTTTTCCGCAGCGGAATCTGGGCCAGAAGGGCAGGCTTCGCGCGGGACGCCATCCAGTCGGAAGGCGCCTCCACAAAATGGTATTTCTGGCCGAATGCCTTTGTCCGTGAGTTTATCGGACTGCTGACCCAGCACCGGCTCAAGCAGGCGATTATTATAGGCTCGCTTTTCCTCTTCTACGGCGGCGCGACATATCTTCTGTTCTTCCGCTGAAACACTGACAGGACAGTTATTGTAAATCAAATGATTTGAAGGATTTGAAATGGCAGACAAGAGTATCCGTGAAATGAATGAACGGGAAATCAAGCATAATTCCCTGAACGCAAAAGTACTGCGAATAACTCTGATGGGCTCTTTCGTGCTGGGCATGGCAGCGCTGCTGATGGGCTTTTTCATGAACACCTATACTCTGGTGGAACAGTCAATCAGATCCTCCTACAACGTCATCCGCCAGGTTGCCTATGTGCTGGAAATGAATGTGGATGTTTCACATATGACAGATTCGGTCCTTGACATCTATCATTCACTTTCCGGACCAAAGCTGACAAAAACTCAAACAGAAGAGTACCGGGAGAATTTTTCCCGTCTCCTTCTGGATCCTGAGTTCAGCCGCTGCTATGACCAGCTGGATTATTTTCTGAGCAACGACATGATCAGCGATGTTTATCTTGGCTATATTGACAGGGAAAACCGTGCTCTGGTCTATATTTTCGATCCTGATCTCAGCGAAGAAACCGGCTGCTGGCCCGGCGAGTGGGAAAAGATGACCGATACTGAAATGTCTAAATACCTAAACTGGGACGGCAAAGGAATCCTGTATGATATCGGCTATGCCGACCGCTACGGGTATATGTGCACTACCGGATATCCGGTCTATGACACGGACGATAACATCATCTGCTATGTCATGGCGGATATCACTCTCAGCAGCCTGCTGGCCAGAATGAGGTCCTTTGTCATCGGCTTCACGCTCGGACTGCTGGCCGTCATTGCT
>JAUNJW010000385.1 GCA_030533035.1 Erysipelotrichaceae bacterium | reverse complement strand
AAGAAAGCGGATTCTTACAGGTTTTTTTATAAGAATTTCCTCATTTGTCACAGATGTCACAAAAGGAAAACAGCCGGAATTCCTGGTAAAAAAGGTTTCCGGCTGTCATATTTCTTTTTGATGCAATGAATTACAGTTTTTCGCCGTTTGTGCGGATCACTTCGCGGTACCAGTCAAAGCTGTCTTTTTTGATCCGTCTGCATTCACGGATTTCCGTGTCTGTACGGTCAATGAACACAAGGCCGTACCGTTTCGCGAAACCCTGATGGGAGGAAAGCACATCCATAAAGCTCCAGGGACAGTAGCCGAACACAGGATAGCCTTCTTCGCATAAGCGTCTGACCTCTGCGATATGGCGGCTGAGGTAGTCAATGCGGTAGGAGTCATGAATCTTGCCTTCTTCATCCAATGCTTCACTGACAGCCATGCCGTTTTCGGTGACAATCATCGGCAGGCGGTATCTTTCATAGATTTTGCGCATGCCGTTGTAAAGTCCTTCCGGATCTATGCCGTGATCCATCCATTCGGTCGGCTTCATAAACTCATTGCGGACAATCCGGCAGTCGTCAGATGCCCAGAAGAAGGATGTCGAGAAATCAAACGGCTTCTCTTCATACTTCGCGCAGCCGCTGAAGTAATAGTTGACTCCGATGAAATCGGGTTTTGAGGAATGGAGGATCTGCACATCCTCTTCCTCAGTCTGCGGCAGAAGGTTTCTTTCTTTCAGCCATGTGTAAGCGGCGGGGGAGTATTCACCGTATACACTCATGTCCAGAAGATAGAATTCCTGCATCTCTTCCGCTTCCTGGGCGGCTCTGACATCTCTGGGATCGCTGGTTGCCGGATAGACAACCTGGATGGAGCAGACCGGTCCGATCTGTGCTTCTGGATCAATCTCTCTTAACAGCGCAAATGCTTTATGTTCGGCAATGGATACATGGTAGCTGATCTGATAGATCCATTTTGATCTTTCATACGGATCAGCGATATATTCCATTGCCAGATCCGGTGCAGCTGTCGCGATGAACTGCTCGTTGACAGTCACCCATTTGGTGATTCTTCCTTTGAAATGTCTGAAACAGACTTCCGCGTATCTGACATACGCGTCAATCATCTTCCTGCTCTTCCAGCCGCCGAACGCGTCGACAAGTGCCTGCGGACACTCGAAGTGATACAGGGTCACCAGCGGTTCAATTCCTTTTTCAATCAGATAATCGATCAGATCATCGTAGAATTTCAGACCTTTTTCATTGGGGACAAGGGTTTCATCCGGCATGATGCGGCTCCATGAGAAGCCCATGCGGTATGTCTTCAGGCCGAGTTCAGCCATCAGATCAACATCTTCTTTCCAGTGATGATAATGATCGCAGGCGACTTTTGTATCCGCCATTCCTTCCGGCACATGGCGCACGTCTGTCGTTGCCAGGCCTTTTCCGTCAATGTTATACGCGCCTTCAATCTGGAACGCGCTGGTAGAAGCGCCCCACATGAAGTTTTCAGGCATTCTGTATGTCATGGTTCAGCCCTGAATCCATTCTTCCGGCAGGTCTTTGAAACTTGCCAGTTCAATGTTGTTTTCTTTCACCCAGCTCTTTACCGCATCACTGGTCATGCATTCAAGATCCTTGACGCGGCATGTGGAGAAGCTTGTCAGTTTAAACAGTTCAGCGTCCGCATAGCCGCAGTGGGAAACGATATAACCGTATTCCTGGTTCA
>JAUNJW010000384.1 GCA_030533035.1 Erysipelotrichaceae bacterium | reverse complement strand
CAGTTTTGAGAGTGAAGATGAACTGTCCTGCGCGGAATTCGAAGAAAGACTGCCCGAAAAAGGAGACAGAATCGTCTGTCTCGGCCATCCGGACAGCCGGAAGCTGACAGTTACTTACGGAACTATAAAAACCGGTCTGAAAAAAGTCGAAATGAAAGACAGGGGCACCGGTACAAAAGCTTCTGACAAACTCATGGAACATGACGCCTGGCTCAATTCCGGCAGCAGCGGCGGTCCTGCGTTTTCTGAAAACATGAAACTGTACGGGATCAATACCGGCGGCAGCTTTACACTGACCGGAAATTTCCGCAAGGGGTTCATGATTCCTTATGACCAGCTGGAAGAATGCATCAGCCATGTTATCAGTGACTGAACAGAAGGGATACTATCTATTTCAGAAGAAAGAATATCAATGAGTGCAGACAGGTCAATGGAGCAGTGCTGCCTTATGTCAGGGAAAGGAATGAATTTCCTGCCGGCCATATCAGAGGCGCCATCAATCTTCCTCTCTCAGAAATTCAGACAGTTTCTTTTCAGACTGATACACCTCTGTATGTGTATTGCCTGCGCGGATCCAGAAGTAAAAGGGCAGCCGCATATCTGAAAAAGGCAGGTTATTCAGACGTCTGCAGCATCGGCGGGATTCTTGCCTGGAAGGGTGAAAAAGTCCGCTGATTTCTGTGACATCGTTTCGTGCATGACGTATACTGAAAGTGACATATGCACAATCAGTTGTTCCTGTAAAATTAAACTGGAACGGAAAGGAATTTGAGATGATTATTGATAATTTCAAATGGACAAGACAGCCGCAGGACTATTCTGTCAATGACGGGGTTATTTCTGTCACAACAGCTCCCCATACCGACTTATGGCAGCAGACGTACTATCATTTCCGCAACGACAACGCGCCTGTATTCCAGATGGAAACGGACGAGAAATACTTCAGCTTCATTGTGAAGACTTCCTTTGAGGAAAGCCATCAGCGTTTTGACCAGTGCGGCGTCGTCATGTATCTGGATTCACAGAACTGGCTCAAGGGTTCCATTGAATATGAGAATGATGAATTCCAGCACCTGGGCAGCGTCGTCACCAATCACGGCTGGTCCGACTGGGCGACTACTGAAATTCCGGCGTCCGTCAAAAGCATGTGGTACCGTCTGAGCAGACGTGAGGATGATTACTGTATTGAGTGCTCAGAAGACGGAATCAAATGGAAACAGATGAGAATCTGCCATATGCATGAAGGCGGCGGAAAAATCACCTTCGGTATCTATGCATGTTCACCGGAAGAGTCTTCCTTCACCGCATATTTCAGCAATCTTGAACTGACTGAATGCGCCTGGAAGGCCCATGACGGCCAGCAGCCCGACTGAGAAAGGAATAGATATGTTTTTCCATAAGAAGAAAGAGGTCAGAAAAACCTACGATCCGGCAGTGAGAAAACCTCTCATCCGCGTCAGCATCTGCACCGGCGAGCAGACAGCGGGCTTCAGAAACCTGAAAACGATCAACTTCGAGGTCGTGATGCTGATCAGGGATGAGGCGGACATGGACGAATTCAGAAACATGTACGGCATCGAAGGTGAAATTGAGCATTTTTACTGATATGAAAAAGGCGGGGATATGAACCCGCCTTTGCATTGTTCTGTTTCAGATCAGGATATGGTCTTTACATGTTGATGAACTGGTTTTCCTCAAAGAGATCCTGGAGTTCAATGAAA
>JAUNJW010000383.1 GCA_030533035.1 Erysipelotrichaceae bacterium | reverse complement strand
CTGAGATGCCCGGATCCTTCCTGCAACCCGTATCTTGAACTGGCTGTCTGCCTGGCAGCAGGTCTCGACGGAATCGAACGCGGTCTGACACCGCCGGAAGAAGTTCTCGAAAACATCTTTGTCATGGATGAAGAGGAGCGCAGAGAAAAGGGCATCGAGAGCCTGCCGGCAAACCTGAAGGAAGCGGTGGATCTCATGCTGGAAGACAAAATTGTCTGCGATACACTCGGTTCCCATATCATCAGCCAGTACAGTGCCGGCAAGTACGCCGAGTGGGATGCTTACAGAACATCGGTTTCCGAATGGGAAATCAATGAGTATCTCATGATGTACTGAGTGATGCTATGACAAAGTTCGCAGTCGCGTTCCATGATGGGGAAACTGCTGAAAGAATCACTTCACTTCTGCGTGAAAGCGGTTATGAAGTGATCCGCACATGTTCATCCGCGGATGAGGTCAAACGCACATTCAGGATGATCCAGGACGGAATCCTCATTGCAGGTGTACGGCTGAGAAACAGATCGCTGGAAGAAATCGCCGCTGATCTGAATGAACATGTGGAAATCCTGTGCCTGTGCCGGCCGGACCAGTTTTCACAGATCAGTTCGGAAAAGATATTCCGCCAGGCGATGCCTGTCACCAAATCGGTGCTGATTGCCTGGGCTGATATGCTGGTGCAGCTTCATTACCAGCGTCTGCCGCGGCGGACGGACTCAGACCGTGACATTATACGCAGGGCCAAGGAAATCATCATGGAACAGAAACAGATGGAAGAAACGGAGGCCCACCGTTACCTGCAGCAGCTCAGCATGAACCTCGGCCAGCCGATGTCAAAAGTCGCTGAGCGCATCGTCAGCAGTGAATCGGAAAAATGAAAGGAACCACCGGGATCCTCTGTGATCCCGGCTTCCGCGTTTCAAAGGTGAAAACAGGGGAGGAAGAATATGGCACAAAGACCAAGAGAAACAATGGACCATGACGCCTGCGGCATCGGCGCCGTCGTCAATATCGACGGCCGCAGAACCCATGCGGCGGTCAGTGACGCGCTGACAATCGTGGAGCACCTGGGTCACAGGGCAGGCAAAGACGCCAGCGGCGAAGTCGGCGACGGTGTCGGAATTCTTCTGCAGATCTGTCACCGCTTTTTTGAAAAGGCAGCCGGAGAAGAAGGCATCGCACTGCCGCCGGAAGGGGAGTACGGCGTCGGCATGTTCTTCTTCCATGGCGACCAGGTTTCACAGGTCATCGCCTGCAGGATGTTCGGCGTGATCGCTGAAAAATACGGGATGAAAGTGCTCGGCTGGCGGGATGTGCCGGTACAGAGTGACATTCTCGGCCGCAAAGCCTTTGACAGTATGCCGGCAATCCGCCAGGTCTTTCTGGCAAAGCCCGCCTCATGTGAAAAGGGACTCGCATTTGACCGCCTCCTCTATGTGGCAAGAAGGGAATTTGAGCAGGGTAACGACAGCACCTATATCGTTTCTCTTTCCAGCCGCACCATTGTATATAAAGGCATGTTCCTGGTTGACCAGCTGCGCCGGTTTTACACAGATCTTCAGTCAGAGGACTTTGAGACGGCAATCGCGGTTGTCCATTCCCGTTTTTCCACGAATACAACGCCCTCCTGGAACCGTGCCCATCCGTACCGGATGATCGCCCACAACGGCGAAATCAATACGATCCGGGGAAATATCGACCGTATGCTGGCCCGTGAAGAGACCATGT
>JAUNJW010000150.1 GCA_030533035.1 Erysipelotrichaceae bacterium | reverse complement strand
TCGATGGCGCTCCTTATGTCAGGGTCATCGGCGACGCTTCAAGAGTCTCCACAATCACAAACGCTGTTTACCAGGGCTATCACGCAGCACTGGATCTCTGAGAAACAGAATAGCCGCACTTACACAAGGGGAACCGCACGCAGGTTCCCCTTTCAGCAGCTTCAGAGCATCGAAAAAGGCACCCGCCGTATGACAGGTGCCTTTTTTCGAACTATCTGGCGATTACTGCTGAGCGTCGTTGTATTCGAGGTTCAGACCGGTCCAAGGATCAAATACATGGACCGCTGTCGGTGCGAATGTGAACTTGACATTTGCGCCGATTTCCAGAGCACTGTTGTCCTTGAGGTCGAGTGTCGGAACGATGATGATGCAGTCTCTGCCATTTGTGTTGATGTGCAGATGGACAGAGGAACCCATCATTTCGGAGACTTCCACGACACCTTCAAGCATTGCGCCTTCAGCATAGTCGAGAGTGATATGCTCAGGTCTTGCGCCGACTGTGACATCCATTTCAGGAGTGTTTCTTTCGGCCAGGTGCTTCTGCTTAGCTTCGGACAGAACGACTTCAGCGTCCTGAACCTGGACAGCATACTTGCCATTCTTCTTGACCAGCTTGCCGTTGAACATGTTCATACGAGGCATGCCGATGAAGCCGGCAACGAATGTATTGACAGGGTTGTTGAAAACTTCCTGCGGTGTGCCGATCTGCTGGACTTCGCCGTCTTTCATGATGACGATTCTGTCGCCCAGAGTCATAGCTTCTGTCTGGTCATGGGTAACGTAGATGAAAGTTGTGTTGATTCTCTGTCTGAGTTTGATAATCTCAGCTCTCATCTGGTTTCTCAGTTTCGCGTCAAGGTTGGAGAGAGGTTCATCCATCAGCAGGACTTTCGGCTCACGCACGATAGCACGGCCGATCGCGACACGCTGTCTCTGACCGCCGGAAAGAGCCTTCGGCTTTCTTTCCAGATACTGTGTGATACCGAGGATTTCAGCAGCTTCACTGACTCTCTGGTCCATTTCTTCCTTCGGAACTTTTCTTAACTTCAGAGGGAATTCGAGATTCTGTCTGACAGTCATATGCGGATAAAGCGCATAGTTCTGGAAGACCATGGCGATGTCTCTGTCTTTCGGAGCGACATCGTTCATTCTGACACCGTCGATGTAGAGATCGCCTCTTGTGATTTCTTCAAGGCCGGCGACCATTCTCAGTGTTGTGGACTTTCCGCATCCGGAAGGACCGACGAATACGATGAATTCTTTGTCTGCAATGTCGAGGTTGAAGTTGTCAACTGCGATGACACCTTCATCGGTGACCTTCAGTTTGTACTTCTTCTCTTCTACAGGCTCATCTTCCTTCTTCTTCTTTGCCTTCTTTTTCTTCTGCGGTTCTGCGTGAGGATAAACTTTCTGAATTGCCTTAAGTGATACTGTTGCCATAGTTTCTTGTTTTGCCCCTTTCTCTTATTTTGAAAGAATTATGAAGCCAGCCGCCGTTATTTAATCGAAAAGGCCCTGACTTTCTGGCACGGTTTTGCACCGTCTTACGGAATGGGCGGCTCTCTCTTTACGGGTAGGGTTCAAAGAGATAGCCTATGAAGGAAAGTGCTTCATCCTTGCGGGGGCTGTTTTCGATGACACCGAGATAGACGGTGTCAGGGAATCCGGCGCTCGCCAGACATGGTGCCGCTGAGACGTCCAGGCCGTTCTTCATTTCAATAGTTTCTGCCGTATACTCTTCGGCTTCGCCCAGATCGTACTCAATGGAATTGTCTTCCGTGATAACCGTGTTGGAAATGATCAGGTCACTGAGCTTGCTGTGAAGCTTTGTGTCCTGTTTCAGCAGGTCATCAAGGTTGCAGAGAAATCCGCTGGATGAAAACAGGTCATATGCTTCTTTGTTCATCAGCACAAGGTCAAGCTTGCGGGAGCTGATCGCTCCTAAAACCTTCAGCTTGGAAGCATATGCGTACTGATGATTTTCAGATGACGAATCATCTGAGATGTAGAGGTCCCGGTAAAGGACCACTCCTTCTTTGCTGGTTTTGCCGGCAAAGACCAGGTACTCGTCGGAAAAGTGTTCAAGAAGCGTTTCGCCAACCCCTACGTTGGCAAAGGCCGTGTAAATCACCGGCTGCTTCCTGTTCGCTCTCTCGACGGCTGTAGATATCAACACTGCGGCCGCGATAATTGCAGTGATGACGGGAAACTTATAATACGCGATGATGTAGTCGATCTTCTGCGAGAAGGTCATTTTTTTAAAGGAGTCCCGGATATGAAAACTCTCTTTTGAACCTTTCGGGCTGATCATTTTTCATTCTCCTCTTCAGGCAGATATGAGCACAGACGGATCACATTCAGAAGGAAGAATGAACTGATCAGTGCCGCAAGTCCTTCACCGAAGATAACCAGCGGTGTAAAGACAATTACAATCGCTAGAAACATAATAACATGGATTGCAAAAACAACGATAGTAACAAACAGATACCGGGTGCCGATCAGGAAGGAATTTTTCAGCATTTCCTTATCCGTGTTGATGACACTGGCGGTCAGCGGGAACACATATGTCAAAACAATCGTATAAATAACCAGGGCTCCGATCAGGAAAGCCATGACCAGCGTCCACATGATGCCCATGGCACCCAGCGACGCTGCCCTGAGCCGGTAAACAACAAAGAGATCTGCACCAAGGAACAGCCCTGCTCCCAGCATGATCAGCCAGAGCCGTGTTGCCTGGGCAAAGTTTTCCTTGAAAGCGTCAAAGAACTGTTTTGTGACGTTGGATTCCCTGTCATCCGCTATTTTCAGGGTGACTGAATAAAGCGCGGTTGTGGACGCGCCGATCGTGAATATCGGCAGCGAGCAGGCAAACCAGAGCACGTTCAGCCAGCAGCTGTATGAAAGCTTGATCAGAAGCTGACTGAATTTACTTTCGTAGGAAAAAAAGTTCATAAACTACTCCATAATCAGAATTCGGTTGAATCCCTCAGGATCAGGTCGGTCGCGACATGGACTGTACGGTATTCCATGGTCGGATACTGCATTCTGGTCATCAGCAGCGCGACTGCCGTGAAGGCCAGTGACTGGGTATGGATATGGACAGTGGAGAGGGCAGGGGTGAAGATTCTTGACTCATGGGAGTCGTCAAATCCCAGGAAACGGACCTGCTTCAGAAGGTCACTGTCTTTGAGGCGGAGAATCATCATTGCGTCAATCGCGTTGAAATCATTGGCGCAGATGAAGCAGTCGGGGTATTCATCGAGATCGTGAAGCATGTCGCGCATCGCTCCGAGATCCCTGTCGCTTGGAGAAATGACAAATTTCTCATCGTATTCCAGTCCTTCCCGGATCAGTGACTGCCGGAAAGCCGCATATCTTTCATAAAATGACTGACAGTGCCTGTAGTCGCCGATAAAGCCGAACCGTTTAATGCCCAGTGCTGCCTTGTCATGGATAAACTGGCTGATTTCGGTTGTGTTGTCCATGAGCAGCAGATCACCATTTACACTTCTGCCGGAAGGCCAGCACGGCGCGTCCACAAACAGGACGGGAAGGCAGATTGAGCAGATCAGATCCGCATACTGTTTGTCAAAAATCCCGATACAGATAACTGCCCTGGTTCTCTCTTTGCTGAAAGTGGGCGGCAGGACTGATGTGTGGAGTGCATCTTTGCTGATGCTGTATGTCACAAGCAGGAAGCCGAGCTGTGTGATCTCCTGCTGGAATTTATCCATCATCAGTGATGAAAAGTGACTTCCCCGGTATCTCTGGGAGGTTGTGAAAAGCGCGATTTCCCCGCTTTGCGGAATTTCATCAGCGACAGTTCTGCTCCTGTTGACTTCCGCCATAGCCATTACATAGGAAAACTGCTTGTAACCCATTTCCACGGCTTTATCAAGAATCAGCTGCTTTGTGTTTTCAGCCAGTCCTTCCGAATTGTTGATTGCCTTGGATACCGTATTTCTGGATAATCCGAGCGCGTCGGCAATATCCTGGATTGTGACTTTTTTTCCCATTATCAGAGACCCTTTTACTATCCTTATTAATTTAACATTTAGGTCTCTGCACTGTCAATTTACGAAAAGACTATGCAAATGCACTATCAAATCTTACTGCGCATCCGCTGATTGTTCAATAGAACAGAGAAAACGTTTCATTAAGATTGCGGCAGATTTCACGGTTTTGTGTGTTTACCGGCCGCCGGTTCCCGGCACTGGGAAGAGAGTGATTACACGCCTGCTGATCCAAAGCTTTGCGGTCTTAATATTCTTGAATTTTCATAATCCAAAAAAATGACAAATGACACAAAAATGCAATATACGACAAATGTCATATCGCGGTCCCGGCATATACCTGAAGGATATGACGAATGATTTTCCCTGTATTTATATGGATTGCCACAATTTGTCTGTGTCAGCGGCCATACCGGGAGGCTGCGAAACCAGGAAAAACGTTTCACAAGAATTACACAAAACATTGACTGAAATAGTTGCGTTTGGTAAATTAGACTTGAACTTGAAACCGCTTACTATGCAAATGCACTATCTGGCCGCGGCGTGCAAATGAATAATAAGGGGCTTTAAAAAAGGAGGGTTCAATGGAAAAAGTTTCGACCAAGAATTCGAAACTGCATGCCACCCTGCTTTACATGAAGCAGCATTGGCAGCTCTATGCGATTTTTATTTTACCGGCGTTCCTTCTGACAATCATTTTCAGATATATTCCGATGGGCGGTGTTCTGATTGCATTTATGGAATACAACCCGTTCAGAGGTATTCTCGGCAGTGAGTGGGTAGGTTTTGCGCATTTCTCAAGATTCCTCTCATCGCCTGACTTCATGAGATACCTGATGAATACTCTGAAGCTGAGTGTCTTTGGCTTGCTTTGGGGATTCCCGGTGCCGATTCTGCTCGCGTTCCTGCTCAACCGTATCCTGAGCACGAGCATCAAGCAGAAGATTCAGCTTGTTCTCTACATGCCGAATTTCATTTCTGTTATCGTCCTCTGCGGTATCGTCCGTATCCTGCTTTCTCCGACAGGTATGATCAACTCAATGCTTGGCACGCAGACAAACTTCATGACGATGCCTTCCGCATTCCGTACGATCTATATCGCGTCCGGTATCTGGCAGGGTGCAGGCTGGGGCTCCATCATTTACACTGCTGCGCTGTCCAACGCCAGTAAGGAGCTGAAGGAAGCTGCAGTCATCGACGGTGCAAACATCATCCAGCAGATCAAAGCGGTTGAATGGCCTGCAAACAAGGACACAGTCCTGATTCAGTTCATCATGGCTGTCGGTAACATCATGAGTGACGGCTTCGAAAAGGCGTATGCGTTACAGACTGACCTGAACATGAG
>JAUNJW010000149.1 GCA_030533035.1 Erysipelotrichaceae bacterium | reverse complement strand
TTTTGACATTGTCGAAATGTCAGTGGTGAACAAGATTACAAGCGAAGCTGTTTTCTATCTGCATTTTGAACTCAAGGATCTGGAACATGCCAGGGAGCTTTTCGGGGAACTGGTGGAAACAGTTCTCAAGCAGAAAGACTCCAATGTCACAAAAGTTCTGCTGTGCTGCTCAAGCGGCATCACCACGCATTATTTCCTTGAAAAGCTGAGAAGCGCCAATGAGCTGCTGAACCTGGAAATGGAATTCAGCGCCGTCAATTACAGCAATCTTTATGTCAAGGCCTATGAGAATGACGTGATCCTGCTGGCGCCGCAGATTTCCTTTGAATATGAAAAAGTCAGGGATATTCTCACCAGCAAGATTGTCGGTGTTGTCCCGACCTCTGTTTTCGGCTCCTATGACATCAGCGGCCTGCTCCGTTTTGTCAGGCAGCTGCTTTCCGAGCGTGAACAGCAGCAGAAGGAAAAGATGCTGCCGGCGGAAAGAATGGAATTCAAAAACACCCCGAGAATGCTGATTATCTCAGTCATTGTCGAGTTTGGCTCCATCCGCTTTGTCTACCGGATTTATGACGCCGGCACGGTCACCCACCAGGATGAGGTCATCAAGCGCAAGTTCTCAATCGACGACCTTGAGGACATGCTTGACTTTGAGCTTGCCAGATTCCCCGGCATTGAAATGATCTGCATCAATTCACCCGGTGTTTTCTACAAAGGCCATATGACATTCCGTTCCGCCGGAATCTTCAATGTGGACGTTGAAAAAAGATTCACCGAAAAATACGGCCGGAAGATCCTGTTCATCAATGACGCCAACGCGATGGCGCTGGGCTTCTACGGCCTGCAGAAAAAGACAAGAAGCCTGAGCTTCTATTTCCATCCCCACGCTGCCAGAACCGCCGGCGTCGGCAATGTTGTCAACGGAACGCTGTATACCGGCACGAACAATATCTCCGGCGAGATGCAGTATCTGCATAAGATCATCCATTACAGCGATGATCCGGACGTGCTGCTGAGAACACCGGAAGGAACACTTGAGATTGTCGCCAAATATCTCATCTCGCTGATTGCCACCTTCAACCCGGAACAGATTATCATCTCCTGCGATATGGTTTATGACCTCGGGGAGCTGAAAAAGGAACTGGCGAAATATGTTCAGGAGGAATTCATTCCCGAACTGATCAAGGTGGATGACGTCATCGAGTACATGTTTGTCGGCGGCATGATGCAGTGCGTGCAGGAACTCGCGCGGCAGAAGCTCAACCATGCCACAAACCGTTCCGCCCATAAAGAGTAATGTATTCTGACCGGATGATATTTTCATCCGGTTTTCTGGAAGGAGAATGATTATGCAGAAAAGAATCACAGAACCCGGCAGGCTGCTGAATGAACAGGGAGAACTCATTGAAGCCGGCTACGCGACAGAACTGATCAGGGAATACAGCCGCAGCGACATCAAAGCCAGTCCGCTGCGGATCAAGGAATGGGACTACTATCTTGTCAATGACGGCGATTATGGCCTGGCGCTGACAATTGCCGACAATTCCTACATGGGCCTGATGAGCGTTTCCTGGCTGGATTTCACAAAGCCCTGCGAAACGACGAAGAGTGAAATGATCATTATGCCGATGGGAAGCACAGATCTTCCTTCTTCATCCGCGGCCGGCAATGTCAGCTTCCATAATGCCAGACTGGACCTCAGCTTCTACAATGACGGAAAGATGAGAAGACTTGTCTGTATTTACCGCAATTTCAAAAACGGCGAAACCCTGCACGCAAATGTGACGCTGAGCGATGAGCCGCGCGATTCCATGGTGATCTGCACGCCTTACAAGGAGGACCCCAAAGCTTTCTATTACAACCAGAAAATCAACTGCCTGCGGGCGGAGGGATATGTCTCCCTTGGCAAAGAGGGCCATCATTTCACCAACGACACAGCGTTCGCGGTTCTTGACTGGGGCAGGGGTGTATGGACCTATGCCAACACATGGTACTGGTCAAGTCTTTCTTCCGAAGCCAACGGCCATACCTTCGGCTTCAATCTCGGCTATGGATTCGGCGATACCTCGGCAGCCAGTGAAAACATGGTCTTCGTGGACGGCATTGCCCATAAGCTTTCCCAGGTGACTTTCAATATCCCGCTCAAGGAAGACGGCAGTGAGGACTACATGAAGACATGGGCATTCACATCGGATGATGACCGTCTGAACCTGGTCTTTGAGCCGGTGATTGACCGGGCGTCGCTGACAGATTTCAAGCTGCTGCGCTCTGACCAGCACCAGGTCTTCGGCAGATTCAGCGGCACCGTCATACTTGATGACGGCAGTCCCTTTGAAATCAAAAACCTCCCCGGCTTTGCCGAGAAGGTCGCCAACAGATGGTAATGAAAGGCGGATCTGATGATCCGCTTTTTAAATGATGAAGGACATGACGCAGCCGCCGAGGAACAGCAGGATGCACAGGATGATCGTGAAGGATGTCAGCAGCGTTTTCCAGAGCTTTTTGTTCAGGGCGCCGCTGCGGCTGATATGGAAATCGATCTTTCTGCCGAGCAGGCTGTAGCCGCTGACCAGATATACCAGGGCGATCAGGACTGTCGGAATGATGATCAGCCGGTCGGGAATAATCGTGACTGCCCAGACGAACAGGGCGGACATCATGCGGATCCTGCGGGCCGGAACAATGGAGTGATAGCGGTATGTCAGCAGCGCCAGATACCAGCCCATAAAGAAGGCCGGGACCGCGTCCGTCAGAGCCGGCTGGGCCAGCGCGTACAGGAAGGCGGAAGCGAGAACACCGAAGTAGCGGTTGTAGTGGCCGAGCTGCCTCTGGATGACGCCGCGGAAGACAAATTCATCGCACCATGGCCGGATGATGACAAACAGCAGGAAGTAAACCGCGTTCTTGATTATGTTCATCGGCGTCGTGAAGTGGCCGACAAAGGCGTAGGGATCAGTGGCCGGATGGAACAGGAAGCGGAAGAAGGAGGAAATCGCCGAGAAGAAGTAGGTGACGGCGATGCCTGCCGCTGCCAGGACGATCATCCGCCTGAATGAAATCTCCGGCTTTCTCAGATAATCGCGGATATCCAGGTCCAGCGCCTTTGAGGAAAGACTGAAAAGTCCGAGGCCGGAAATGAAAAGAACCGCAATGAAAAAAACCATTATGACAAGCTCCGGGTCAAAGCCCTGCAGCGAAGAAGGATAATACCGCTGCAGGATTCCGAATCCGTACCATAGCATCTGATTTAGAAATATATAGATGACAAGTGAGATCCCGAAGGTATTCACCTGTCTTTTTGCTTCCCTGGTGGTTATGACCTGGGGTTTATGTTCTGCCATATAATCATAATCCTCAGTCGTATGACAAAATTCTAAAACAAAAACATATGTTCGTGAACCGAACATATGTGAAACTTCTGCGAAATCTTGCAAATCTCAGAAGCCGTGCTTTTTCAGCAGTCTGTTCATCAGGGCCGGATAGCTTTCCAGATCGAACAGTTCCGCCGCGTATTCCTCACGGCCCAGATCCGCCAGATAGCCATGGAGCCATACAGCCATGGTCACCGCTTCAAAGACATCCGGATTCAGGGTGCACATCGCGGCGATCATTCCGGTCAGCAGATCCCCGCTGCCGGCAGTGGCCAGGGCAGGGTTGCCGGACTGGTTGATATAGACTTCACCGCCCGGTGAAGCGACGATGGTATCCGGTCCCTTGAGAACAAGGAAAACTTTGTGCTCCCTGGCAAATTCAAGGGCATATTCAATCCGGTGCTTCATGATCGATTCGGCCGGCTTTGAAATCAGGGCGGAGAATTCACCGATATGCGGCGTCAGGATGACAGGGCATCTGACAAAACGCATCAGATATGTGTTGTATTTCAGCATCCGCAGGCCTTCGGCGTCGATGACAACCGGTCCGGCGGCTTTCTGCAGGATGAGGTCCATGCATTCCTGCTTGCGGTCCATGTAGACGGCGCCGGAGCCGAAGGCGACAGCCTTCGCGTGAGGCAGGACAGAATCAAGAACCTGCTGGGCCGTGTTGTATCCGAAGGGATGGAAGACAGCGGCTGTGTGCTTCATCGCGACGATCGGATAAATGCTTTCCGGAAGAACCGCTTCAATATAAGGCGCGCCGACAGTTCTGGCGCCGGTGATGTTGAGGCTCAATGCGCCTGCCATGCCATAGCAGCCGCCGCAGAGCATTGTCTTTCCATAAGTCCCCTTGTAGGCTGTTTCCGGCCGTCTGGGGAATCTGGAGAAAAAGATCTCCTCGTTCATTTCATGGTATCTGCTTCTGATATTGTGGGGCAGCCCGAGCGGCAGCAGCTCCACATTTTTGAACAGCCGGTGGTCTCTTCTCAGCATGTGGAAAGGCTTGTAGCAGTCAAGCGCGAATGTTGTTTCAGAAACGATGGCGTCACGGTCAAAATAACCGGTATCCGCTTCAGCGCCGGAATTGATGTCAATGGAATAAACTCTTGCGCCGGAATTGTTGACCATCCTGAACACCGGTCTGATTCCGTCTTTGAGATCGCCGTGATAGCCGAAGCCGTAAATGCAGTCGATGATCACATCGGCGTCCTTCAATGCTTCTTCCAGTTTTTTGAAAGGCACACGGGCGCTGGCCGGAACTTTCTTCCATGCCGCCTTTGCCGCATCTGTTTTCGGTGTGCCGCAGACAGGTACAATTTTTACTTTGTAGTCATTGCGAAGAATACTGCATATCACAGAACCGTCGCCGCCGTTGTTTCCGTTTCCGATCAGGATAAGAATCCGGTCATCATGACGCAGCACGCCCCTGAGCGCCTCAGCAGCTGCACTGCCCGCTGTGAACATAAGATCAGAAACAGGAATCTGAGAATCTTCTTCTATCTGTCTCATACCTTTTGTATCAATGATCATGTCTGTACCTTCAATCTAAAACAAGTATGTTCATCCACACTTTAACATGTGTTGAAACGCAAGAAAAGCTTGAAAAGAGTGAAAAATTTGTTATCTAAAAATATTGTGCTATAATGTCTCCGGCTTTATTTATACATGAGGGAGGTATGGATTATGCCAGCAAAGAAAACTGCAAAAGCTACAGAAGCAGCTGAGACAGAAGTAAAGACAGTCAAGAAAGCTGCTGCAAAGAAAACTACAGCTAAGAAAGCAGCCGAAGCAGTCGCTGAGGCCGCAACAGAAAAGAAGGCCGCTGTCAAGAAGACAGCCGCCAAGAAGACTGCAGCCGTTAAGGAAGCAGCTGAAGAAAAGGTTACTGCAAAGAAGGCCGCTGCCAAGAAGACAGTCGAAGCAGCTGCTGAAGCCGTAACAGAGAAGAAGGCCGCCGTCAAGATCCGGGTGGTCGATCCCTCCAAGCCCACCGGTA
>JAUNJW010000148.1 GCA_030533035.1 Erysipelotrichaceae bacterium | reverse complement strand
ACCGGCTGATCGTAAAAACAAACTGAAAGGAAGAAAAAAAATGAGCAAAACAGCAATCGTATTCTGGAGCGGCACCGGCAACACCGAGGCAATGGCCCAGGCAGTCAGGGAAGGCATGGAAGCCAAAGGCGCAGAGGTCACCGTCATGGGACCTTCTGAATTCAGCGCCGGCATGGTGAATGATTTTGACGCCATCGCGTTCGGCTGTCCGGCGATGGGCGCCGAGGTTCTTGAGGAATCAGAGTTTGAACCGATGTTCGCTTCCGTCGAATCCTCATTAGCAGGAAAGAAAGTCGGCCTGTTCGGCTCCTGGGGCTGGGGAAACGGCGCCTGGATGGAAGACTGGCAGGCCCGTACAGAAGCTGCCGGAGCAGACACCGTGCCTTATGCCATCTGCATGGAGGCTCCCGATGACGCCGCCCTGGCTGAATGCCGCGCACTCGGCGAAGCACTGGCCTAGGAAATGCGAAGGATCCGCAAATCATGCGGATTCCTTTTTTTCTTCTTCCATATGGGGAAACAGGTGCTATACTCTTGTTGTTTAAAAACGGAGGAAAAACAGATGAAGGAATATACACCCGTCAAAGAAGGCAAGGTCCGTGAAATCTATGATGCCGGCGATGAACTGATCATGGTCGCGACCGACAGAATCAGCGCGTTTGATGTCATCCTGAAGAATAAAGTTACAGACAAGGGCAAGGTTCTGACCCAGCTGTCAAAGTTCTGGTTTGACCTGACAAAGGACATTGTGAAAAACCATATGATCTCCACTGATGTCAATGACATGCCGGAATTCTTCCGCAATGAAAAATTCGAAGGCCGCTCCATGCTGTGCAGAAAGCTGAACATGGTGCCGGTGGAATGCATCGTCCGCGGCTACATCACAGGCAGCGGCTGGGCTTCCTACAAAAAGGACGGCACAGTCTGCGGCATTAAGCTGCCGGAAGGCCTGCTGGAATGCCAGCAGCTCCCCGAGCCGATCTATACACCGAGCACAAAGGCGGAAATCGGCGACCACGATGAAAACATCTCCTTTGAAAGATCCGTCGAGGTTCTTGAAAAGGAATTCCCGGGCAGAGGTCAGGAATACGCTGAAAAGGTCCGTGACTATACAATCGCCCTCTATAAGAAGTGCGCTGAATATGCCCGCACAAGAGGCATTATCATCGCTGATACAAAGTTCGAGTTCGGCGTTGATGAAAACGGCGACATCGTCCTCGGCGACGAAATGCTGACACCGGATTCCAGCCGCTTCTGGCCGGTTGAAGGCTATGAGCCCGGCAAGTCCCAGCCGTCCTTCGACAAGCAGTATGTCCGCGACTGGCTCAAGGCCAATCCCGACAGTGATTACAACCTGCCTGAGGACGTCATTGCCCGCACAATTGAAAAGTACAAGGAAGCTTACCTGCTGATCACCGGCAGCGAGCTCTGAGAAACAAATCTTGAGGCAGCGGAAAAAATCCGCTGCTTTTTTTGCGGAATTTTCCATCCGTCAGCCAATAAGACTGCAGGAGGAAAAAGATGAAACAGAAAAACAAGAAACATCCGCGGCTGATCCTGCCGCTGGCAGCGCTGGCGCTGCTGATTCCGTCCGCTTCCGCCGTCAAGGCGGAAACGGTCATATTCGAACCGGATTCCATGACCTATTTCCTGCAGAATGAACAGCTGAACCAGGGCTGGGCCATCCATGAAGGCATCTTCTCGGTCAGCGGGGAAGCTGCCTACTGCATTGAGCCGAAGGAAACCGTGGCCATCGGCGAGGACCTCTATGAAACTTCCTCGTGGGACGATTACAGCGGCTATCCGGAAGATCTGAAAAACACCATTCTTGAACTCTCGTATTTCGGTTACGGCTTCGGGGGCAGAACAGACAGTGAATACTGGTATGCCACCCAGATCCTCATCTGGCAGGCGATCAATCCTGCCTTTGCCGAAACCAGGGTTTACCGGGACAGTGCCTATGGCGGCAATCTGCTCATGAGCCCGCAGGCCGTTGAAATCACGGATTCCGTCAATCAGAAAAAACAGGAGATCCTGGATGCCGTTGCGATGTATCATACCGGCCTTGATCCCAAAATTACCGACGGGGAAGGAAACCGGCTTTCCATGCCGCTGAATGTCAGGGCCGGCGATACTGTCATCTTCACGGATGAGCATCTGTCTTCATGGCATCTTACTGCCGCCGATGACTGCATTGCGCAGGATGGCAATACGCTCCGCTTCTGCTCAAAAACCGCAGGAACCCACTCGTTCAGCCTGCAGTATGAAGGAACCGGCGGGGTCCTTGAATCCGCGCCGCTTGTGCTCAAAGCCAGGGACGGCTCAAAAATACAGACCCTGATCATCCGCGGCAAGGCGGACACGAAAACAGTTCCGCTGCAGGTGACGGTCCGTGACCTGAGCCTGAAAATCCATAAATCGGATTCGGAACAGCGCAGCCGGACAGCCGGTGAAACAAGCCTGGCCAATGCCCGCTATGAACTGTTCAATGTGACAGAGAACACATCGTGCGGGACATTCATCACGGACGAAAACGGTGATTCCAATATCATCGGCGGCCTGAATGCCGCGGATACCTACAGCCTGCGTGAGACACAAGCGCCCAGGGGCTTCATGAAGGACGAAACAGTCACGGAATTCAGGCTGGATGAGCTGGAGCACAGTGAAGATCTGTATTGCAGAAATCTGACGGATACGGTTATCAGAGGAAAAATCGCCATCCATAAGGTCATCAGCAGCCGGATTGCGTCGGGGCCTTTGAAGGATGAGAAAGACGCCGTCTTCGCCGTCCTGCCGGTTTCACTGATGCAGAAATACACTTCCGCACAGGAAGCCCTGAAACACACGGATGAGCTGTTTGAGGATGAATATGACGTGCTTGTCACCGATGCGAAGGGAAGGGCACAGTCACATGATCTTGTCTACGGAACATACATGGTGATCCAGACCGGCGCCATGAGTCCCGAACTGGAATTCTGCCAGCCTTTCCGGGTGAGCATCGACGGTTCACAGCCGGAGCCGCATCTGTATGAGCTTTCCAACCTGCAGAATGAATATGCCCTGAAGATCATCAAGAAGGACGCCGGCAGCGGCAAAAGAATCACACTGCATTCCGCCGCCTTCCAGGTTTTTGATTCAGAGGGGAATCTCATCACCCAGAAAACCGGGGCGTCCGTTTACGACACATTCATGACAAACGCCGACATTGTGCCGTCAGCTGCTGCGGCCGGCGTCTGGCATGAAAAAAGCGGCGAAAAAGGGACTGTCGTGCTGCCGCTGCGGCTTCCTGCGGGAATCTATACCATCCGCGAAGTCATGGCGCCTTACGGATATGAAAAGGCCGCTGAGGAAATTACGGTTGAAATCAGTGCCGCCTCAGGCGCACAGACAGCTGAAGCCGTAGTGGAGAACCGGCGCCGCTCCGGTTCGCTCAGCCTGCAGAAAACAATTGCGCCTTCAGACGCGGATACTTCTCTTGTCAGCAGGGATAATCTTTCCGGTTACACTTTCGAGCTGAGCGCGGAAAAGAATATCCTTTCGCCTGATGACGGCAGTGTGATCACTGCCGCCGGTGCGAAAATCACCGAAATCACAACCGGTGAAAACGGCACGGCCATGGTCACGGATCTTCCCTACGGCAGCTATAAGCTGCGGGAAGTCAGAGCGCCTGCCGGCGTCCGCCTGGACGATCAGACCATTGTACTGAACATAGGCGAAGAAACTGAGAATCTGTCGTTTACAGCTGAAAACAAACCTGTCCTGACGGCATTCTCCAAACGGAAAGCTGCCGGCAGTGAGGAACTGCCCGGGGCGCATCTGAGTGTCATAACGGAAGAGGGGACGCTGATTGATGAGTGGATCTCTGCCGAAAATCCGCATGTCATTGAAGGTCTTGATCCGCTGCAGACATACATACTCCGGGAGGACCTGACGCCGCGTGACGCAGACGGCAGCGACGCCGGCTACGTCCGCAGTGAGGAAATCCGGTTTTCACCGGGCAGCGGGGAAGAACTGACGGAAATCGTCATGAAGGATGAAATTGTCACCGTTGAAAAGACGGATGAAAACGGGGAACCGTTATGCGGGGCGTATCTGCAGGTTGTCAACCAGGACAATGAAATCACAGACAGCTGGATTTCAGACGGGACGCCGCATATTGTCAGGGGCCTCAGCCAGTCCGATACATGTATCCTGCAGGAGCTCAAAGCGCCCGACGGATACTACCGCAGCGATGATATTCCGTTTACGGTCAGAAATGACGGAAAGGACATGCAGATTCACATGAGCGATTCCCTGATCCGCCTGCGGATCCGCAAGGTGGACGAAAAAACCGGAAAGGATCTGCCCGGCGTCACCCTGACCCTGTATGAAATCACGGAGGAAGGGGAGAAAATGACCGCATCCTGGCTGACGGAAGGAACAGCCATTGCGGCAGACGGCCTGCTGAAAGCCGGCACGATGTACAGGCTGGAGGAAACCGAATGGACAGAAGGCTGGCACCGGGCCGCGGATCTTTATTTTGAAACAGATGACATTGATCCGCTGGCAGAGGAACCGCTCACCATTGTCATGCGCGATGCCCCGGTCGAAACCGGCGCCGCCAAAACCGACAGTGAGGGAAATCTGCTGGCCGGCGCCCGTTTATGCGTCAAAGATGAAGCCGGCAATGTCCTGCACGAATGGGTCAGTTCTGACAAAGGCCCGGAAGAGCTTTCCCCGTATCTTGCCGGCGGGAAGACATACATCCTCGAGGAAACAGAAGCCCCTGAAGGCTATGCCCTGATGGAACCGATCCGCTTTCAGGCAAACGGATCCGCTGAACGCCATCAGCTGATTCACGCCGTCAACCGCAAAGTCAGGATCAGGCTTGAGATTTACAAGACAGATGCCGCTGACGCAAAGCCGCTGGCCGGCGCCGTCTTCCAGGTTTATCGCAGTCTCGATGACAGAAAGGCACTGGACACAGACGGAAAAAACGCCAGGGTCACGACCGGTGAGGACGGCTGCGCTTCGCTGGTTCTGCCGTATGAAAAAACTGGCTACTACGTGCTTGAAACGAAAGCGCCGTCCGGCTACCGTCTGAACCGCACGCGGTTTGACGTACAGGCTGAGCTGAGGCCCTGTGTGCCGGTCATCAGGGCAGGCATGCCGGTAAGCAATGAAAAGAAGACAGTTGAAACCGGAATCGGCGGCCCCGGCGGCCGGGTTCTGATCGTTGTTTCGGGAGTGCTGATGTGCGTCTTTCTCATGTTCTCAAAGCGCTTGTTTTCCTGAGCCTGGGATTGTCACTGGGGACCGGGATCTGTCTGGAAGGCAGAAATGCCGTCCGGGTACAGCCGCAGAAACACCTGCAGAAGGAAATCCTAGAGATCAGGGAAACTGACCGTCTCAGCGATTGG
>JAUNJW010000147.1 GCA_030533035.1 Erysipelotrichaceae bacterium | reverse complement strand
ATTCCTTGATAAAAAAGATGACATAAGTCATACTTGAATACAGGAGGGGTAATAATCA
Organism: Erysipelotrichaceae bacterium; assembly: GCA_030533035.1. GTDB lineage: Bacteria > Bacillota_I > Bacilli_A > Erysipelotrichales > Erysipelotrichaceae > Bulleidia. The sequence continues at coordinate 5,347 of JAUNJW010000147.1, read as the reverse complement.
TGAACAGATTATTCAAAGTATCACTCGCTGCTCTGATGGCTCTGTCACTGGCCGCATGCACAGCTGACAAGCCTGAAGAACCCGCTGCTGCAGGATCCGACACTGTAAAGGGAACTTACACGGTTGAGATCACCGGTTTCGACTGGGGCTGCGGCACAACCAAGGCAATCGTCACACTCGACAACCCGCTTGACAGTGCAGCTGCTGAGAACTTCACAGTTACCGAAACAAAGCAGGCCACCGACTGGACAGCTGAAGGCTTCCCGGTTGTGGTATCCGACTTTGAACGCAAGATCACAGGCGCTTCACTTTCAGACGACGGCAAAACACTCACACTTGACCTGTATTGCAATCCGAATGAAGGCTCACCGTTCCTCTACACAATGGCCACCGGCTATAACACATGGTGTGATCCGTATTATCTGACAATCGCCCTGGCTGAAGGCGCAGAACTGACATCCGGCGGCGTGGCTGTCACAACATTCGAAGTCGCAACCGACATCGATATCACAGCCCAGCCGACATCCATCGACCAGTTCAAGACAGCTTCCTTCAAAGCTGAAGACGGCACATCCTATAATTACCTTTATTTCGAACCGGAAACAAAAGCAGACACACTGTTTGTCTGGCTCCATGGCGCCGGTGAAGGCGGAACAGAAAAGACTGATCCGCGTGTCATCGCTCTTGCCAACCGTGCTGACCAGTTCGCCAATGATGCATTCCAGAAGAAAGTAGGCGGCGCATACGTTCTCGAACCGCAGTGCCCGACATTCTGGCTGGACGAAACAGGCGACGGCTCCATGACAAATGAACACGGCGGTTCCATCTATACAGAATCCGTTGTTGAACTGATCAATTCCTTCAAGGAAGAAAAAGGCTGCACCAAGGTTGTCATCGCCGGTGACTCCAACGGCGGCTTCATGACAATGAACCTGGCAATCAATCATCCGGAAGTTGCGGACGCCTACATTCCGGTCTGCGAAGCTTACAAGGATTCCTACATCTCTGATGATGAGATTGCTGAACTTGCAAAGCTGAACATCTTCTTCGTCTTCTCACTGGATGATCCGACAGTTGATCCGACTCAGTATGAGCAGCCGACAATTGCCAGACTCCAGAAAGCCGGAGCTGAAAACCTGCATGTTGCCACAACAGAACATGTCATCGGCTATGTCGATGATGAAGATCCTGAACATGAGTATTCAGGACACTGGAGCTGGATCTACTTCGAAAACGGTGATTCTGTCTGCAATGACGACGGCATCAATGCCTGGGACTGGATCGCTGACATCGTCAAGTAATCCGTTAAAAACTACATAATACTTCCGCAGAAGCCGGCAGGGATGACCTGCCGGTTTTTCTCTCTTTTTTAAATTGTTAGGTACCTTGATAATTTTTTACGGCGGCGATAAAATGAACACGGAGAATGGAGCCGGAGAATGGACAATACAAAAAACAACACATACAGACTTAAGGACGACGGCACGCTGGCATGGCTGTTTTTCCATACGGCGCGGCGCCTGCAGAAATATGGAAAATCCGGGTATTCCCAGCAGAGAATCCTCAGTATCCTCGAAGAGGAAGGACCGATTTCCCAGAAGAAACTGCAGGAGATGCTGGCAGTGCAGCCGGGCAGCCTGAGTGAGATCTGCGGCAAGCTCGAGGAAAAGGGAATGATTGAGAGAAGCCGTGACGAGAAGGACAGGCGCAGTGTCATCCTGAAAATCACGGAAAAGGGAAGAAGGATGAAAAAGGGAATCAATGTCCGCAAGGACAACGCGATTTTCTCTTCCCTGAATGAGCAGGAGCGGGATCAGCTCCGCAATCTTCTGAATAAGATTGAATCTCAGAATTATGAACAGGAGTCCGTTGATTATACGGAAAACTGCGGAAAGGAGGCAGCCGGGTGAAACTGATATTCCGTTATCTGAAAAAATACAAGGGAGCGGTGGCGCTTGCGATCTTCATCAAGCTGATCGGCACGCTGTCAGAATTGCTGCTGCCGTATATCCTTGAGCATATCATTGACGATGTCGTTCCGCTCAATGATCTGAAACGGGTGATTTTCTGGGGCCTGATGATGTTCGTCGTGACGATCCTCTGCCGCTATTTCAATGTCAAAGCCAACGGCAAGGCCATTGATAATGCCCACAGGATCAGCTATGAGGTCAGACAGGCGCTGTTTGAAAAGACAATGAATCTGACCGGGTCGCAGTTCGACGCGTTCACACTGCCTTCTCTGATCTCACGTATGACCAGCGACAGCTACAACGTGCAGTCGGCCGTGCAGCAGTTTCAGACGCTGTGTGTCCGGGCGCCGATTATGCTTGTGGGCGGCATTGCCGTGGCTTCCTTCATGGATTTCGGTCTGGCAAAGATCATGATCGCGATCATGCCGGTTCTTGTGCTTGTGATCCTGTTTGTTTCCTCCAGGGGTATTCCGCTGTATTCCAAAGTGCAGGACAGGCTGGATGAAGTCGTCCGCATCATGCGGGAGAACATTACCGGCATCCGCGTCGTCAAGGCATTAAGCAAGGAGAATTATGAAATCCGCCGTTTTGAAACCGCCAACCGGGATATGACAAAAACCGATATCAGGGCTGTTACAGTCATGGCGATTCCTTCGCCGCTGATGCAGCTGTGCCTGAACTCAGGGCTGACGCTGGTTGTTCTGATCGGTGCCTCCCGGGTCAACCAGGGCCTGATGAAGCCGGGTGTCATCCTTGCGTTCCTGACTTATTTCAACATGATCGCGATGGGTGTCATGGGTCTTAACCGTATCTTCATGACCCTGTCCAAAGCATCTGCTTCCGCTGACAGAATCGACGCGGTTCTTCAGACAGAAGACAATGTCTTTGTCATTGAGCACCATGAGGAAACCGGTGAAGAGAGTGACGAGGCTGTCCGTTTTGACCATGTCAGCTTTGCCTACGGGGAAGGCTCCGGCAAGGCCGAGGATTTTGCCGGCGAACAGCGGGAAAATGCCCTCGATGATATCAGTTTTGTATTGAAGAAAGGCGAGAGTCTCGGCATTATCGGTCCGACCGGCTGCGGCAAGACCACGATCGTCAACCTGATGATGAGATTCTATGAGGTCACCGAAGGCGAAATCATGATTGACGGCCGCAGAATCAGCACATACGGAAAGAAGGAACTCAGGGAAAAGTTCGGCACTGTTTTCCAGAATGACATGATTTTCCAGGACACTCTGCGGGAGAATATCGACTTCGGCCGTGAACTGGAGGAGGAACATATTCATAACGCTGTGGATCATGCCATGGCTTCCGAGTTTGTCAATTCCCTGAAAGAGGGACTTGATTACGAGGCGGCGATCCGTGGCGCCAACCTTTCGGGCGGCCAGAAGCAGAGGATCCTGGTTGCCAGGGCGCTTGCGGCAAAGCCGGAAATCCTGATTCTCGATGACAGCTCCAGTGCCCTTGACTACAGGACTGACGCTGCCATGCGCCGGGCGATCAATGAGAATTACCCGGATTCCACAGTCGTCATGATTGCCCAGCGTGTCTCAAGCGTTATGAACATGACCAATATCCTGGTGCTCGACAACGGCCGCTGCATCGGATACGGCAGCCATGAGACGCTCATGAAAGAATGTGAACCGTACCGCGACATCTATGAAATCCAGATGGGCGCGATGCGGCAGTGAAAGGAGGAACAGGGGTATGCCAGGACGCGGCGACCGCGGACGGAAAAAAGAGAAACCCAGGGACGCTAAAGGGACTCTGCTCCGTATCATCCGCTATCTTATGCAGTACAAATGGATTGTATTCGCGCTTCTGATCTGTTCCTTTCTGGCCAACATCGGCAACCTGATGGGCCCCCGCTACGCGGGCAAGGCCATCAGCGTGGCGGAAGAAGGCTATAAAGCCGGAACCGGCATGGTTGACATGGCGCTTGTCAGGCATTACGCCATGATCATGCTGGTGCTCTATGCCGGCTCCAACGTGCTCAATTTCCTGATTGCCATCGGCATGGCAAGGGTGGGCCGCCATGTGGCGGAAAACATGCGCAGGGATGTGTTTGCCAAGCTGATGAGAATGCAGGTCGGCTACTTTGACAGACACCAGGCCGGCGATATCATTTCCCGTGTTTCCTATGACATTGATGTCGTTTCAACAAGCCTTTCGGCGGACGTTATTCACATTCTCACCAGCATGGTCACGGTGGCCGGCAGCTTTGTCATCATGTGCACCATATCCATCCCGCTGGTTCTGTGCATGCTGTTTACGATTCCGGTGTCCATTCTTTTTACCAGGCACATGGGAAAAATAACCCGGCCTCTTTACTCGAAGCGGTCGGCCGCCTACGGAACGATGAACGGCTTTGCGGAAGAAATGTTCACCGGCCAGAAAACAATTCTTGCCTATGCCCATGAAGACGAAGTATCGGAAAAATTCTCCGGCATCAACCGCGGCGCGGCTGAAGCATACCGCAATGCCGACGGCATGGGCATGCGGATGGGCCCGACCATCGGCATGATTTCCAATTTCGGCTTAGCGGCCATCGGCATGGGCGGCGCTGTTCTCTACATGATGGAAATCGTCACGCTCGGCCAGATTTCAAGTTTTGTTCTCTACAGCCGCAAATTCTCGGGACCGATCAATGAAATCTCCAATATCATCAACGAGATCTTCAGTGCCCTGGCGGCAGCGGAACGTGTCTTCAATCTGCTTGACCAGCCGGAGGAAACAGCCGACGTTGAAAATCCCGAGATACTTGAAACCTGCCGGGGCCACGTCGAGGCAGAGGACGTCAGCTTCGGATATATTCCCGGCAAGACGGTTCTTCATCATCTGAACATGGAGGCGAAAACAGGTGAGACGATTGCGATTGTCGGCCATACTGGAGCCGGCAAGACAACGATCATCAACCTGCTCATGCGCTTCTATGATCCCGATGAGGGCCTGATCCGGGTGGATGAAAAACCGCATCATTTCTATACGATGGAAAGCCTGAGAAGGAACTATGCCATGGTCCTGCAGGACACCTGGCTGTTCCAGGGGACCATCTTTGACAATATTGCCTACGGCAAGGAAAACGCGACGATGGATGAAGTTGTGGCAGCTGCCAAAGCGGCCCGCATCCATAACTACATCATGCGTCTGCCCAACGGCTATAACACTGTCATCACCGAGGACGGCGGCAATATCTCCAAGGGCCAGAAGCAGCTGCTCACGATTGCCAGGGCCATGCTGTACAACACCAGCATGTTAATTCTGGACGAGGCCACATCCAATGTCGACACGGCTACGGAAAGGCAGGTCCAAAAGGCAATCCGCTCGCTCATGAAGAACAAGACATGCTTTGTCATCGCCCACCGTCTGAGCAC
>JAUNJW010000146.1 GCA_030533035.1 Erysipelotrichaceae bacterium | reverse complement strand
AGTATAGCAGATGAGGGTAAATTGAAAAAGAAAAAATAAAAAGATGATATAATCTACTAGAGTTATTATGAGTCTTGAAAGTGATCTGTTTGAAAAACTGAGGGCGGATGAAAACAGGCTGCTTTCCTTTGGTTTTACCAGAGCCGGGGATGAGTATGTTTTCAAGGCGCCTTTATGCGGCAATACAATGCATGCAGTCATCACGGTGAAGCCCGGCGGCAGGCCGTACGGCCGTGTGTATGATGAATTTGACGAGGAATATGTCGCTTTCCGCCCGGACGGCACAAGGGGAACCTTTGCCTCAAAGGTAAGAGGCGAATATATCAGCCTGCTTGAAAAAATCGCGGCGGAAAGCATTTATAAGAACACAATATCATCCGACCAGGCCAACCGGATCGCGGTGTATATCCTGAAGGAATACAGGGATACGCCGGAATATATCTTTGCGAAATTTCCGGAATATGCCGTTTTCCGCCATGCCGGCGGCAAATGGTACGCGCTGATGGCGCCGGTCAGTGAAAACCAGATAGAAGGGCTTGCGGCAAAGACGGTTATCCTCAATGTCAAAGCAAAGGAAAGCAGGATCGCCGCACTGCTTTCAAAGAAGGGGATTTATCCGGCTTTCCACATGAGCAGGGGCCACTGGGTCACCGTCAGCCTGGATGATTCCCTGGCAGATGAAGAAATCTTTGACCTGATTGCCGAAAGCCGTGTTCTGACCGGCGGCTCAAAGCTGAATACCATCCGCAGTGAATGGATCGTGCCTGCCAATCCGAAATACATTGATCTCGACCATGCCTTTGCGATGAGCGATCTTCTTTACTGGAAACAGAGCTCGAACGTGAAAAAGGGAGATCTTGTCTATATTTATTACGGCGCGCCGTATTCCGAGCTCCGCTATCTATGTGAAGCGGTGGAAACCGACATTCCGTTTGACGGCGTCAATGACGGTCCGATCAATATGGAAACTCTGATGCGCTTAAGAAATATTCAGTTCTTTGACGGCGGCCTGCTGAACAGAAAAATGCTTGCCGGCTTCGGGGTCACGAATATCAGGGGACCGCGCTACATGCCGGCAGAACTGAAGAAAGAAATCAACCGTCTGTATCATCTGGAGGAAAATAAAAATGAGTGACAAAGTGAAAGAAAGAAAAGAAATTGAAGAACAGTACAAGTGGGATCTGAGCACACTGTTCGCCGATGACGCCGCCTGGGAAAAAGAATTCAGCGCAGTGGATGAAGCGATTGCTGAAATACCATCCTGGCAGGGACGCCTGAATACCGCTGCCAATATCAGGGAATGGTTTGATTGTTACAATGAACTATCCAGCCGCCTGGAAAACATCTTCACCTATGCCTTCCTGCGCAACGCGGAGGATACACGGGCAGCTGACGCCCAGTCAATGTATGCCAGGGCCTATGGCAAGATTGTGGACGCCGAGTCAAAGGGTGCCTTCTACCGTCCTGAAATCCTTTCCCTGGGCGAAGAGAAGCTCAATGAAATCATTCAGGATGAAGCGATGAAGCCATATGAGTTCCTGATGAAGGATATGCAGAGAATGGCAGCCCACACACTGAGCGCGAAGGAAGAACAGCTTCTGGCCGCCTTCGGCGAAGCTCTCGGCGCTTCCCAGAGAATCGCTGAAAACCTCATGGACGCCGACATGGTTTATGACTCCGTCAAAGACAGTGAGGGCAATGAGAGGGAAGTCACCGATTCGACATTCATCCTTCTGCAGACAAACAAGGACCGTGTCCTGCGCGAAAACGCGTTCCGTTCCTACTACAAAGGCTACCGCCAGCATATCAACACCTTCGCGGCGGCATATGCCGGAACCGTCAAGGCGGCAGTCACAGAAGCGAAATACAGAGGCTTCGGCTCCTCGCGCGAAATGAGCCTGGCCAACGCCAACATTCCTGTTTCTGTCTATGACAATCTGGTTGAAACAGTGCATAAGCACATGGATTCCATGTACAGATATGTCAGGCTCAGAAAAAAGATCCTCGGCCTGGACGAACTGCATTACTATGACATCTACACACCGCTGGCAGCGGACGCCGCAAAGCACTACACATATGAAGAAGCCCAGCAGCTTGTCCTGAAGGCCGTCAGTCCGCTCGGCAAAGAGTATACTGACCGGGTCGCAAAGGCATTTGAGGACAGATGGATTGACGTTTATCCCAACACCGGCAAGATGGGCGGCGCATTCTCCTCAGGCACCTACACATCAAATCCGTACATTATGATGAATTTCACCGGAACCCTGGATTCGGTTTCGACAATTGCCCATGAAATGGGCCATTCCATGCACACGTGGAACACCAAGAACAGCCAGCCGAAGCACTATGCCGACTATACGATGTTCGTCGCCGAAGTGGCTTCCACAGTCAATGAAAACCTTCTGATTGAAACGCTGCTGAAGGAAGAAAAAGACCCGAAGGTCAGACTTGCGCTGCTCAACCAGTATCTCGAGGGATTCAAGGGAACGGTTTACAGACAGACAATGTTCGCTGAATTTGAAATGAAGGCACATGCCATGGCGGAAAGAGGAGAATCCCTTGATCCGGCTTCCCTCAGCGCTCTTTACAGAAGCCTGATTGAACAGTACTTCGGCGAAGATCTTGTGATTGATGACGAAGTTCAGTATGAGTGGTCAAGAATTCCCCATTTCTACAGCCCGTTCTATGTCTACGTCTATTCAACCGGCTACTGCACAGCCACCGCTCTGTCGCAGATGATCCAGAATGACGGTGAAGAAGCCGTGAAGAAATACATCGAGTTCCTGCAGATGGGCTCCTCTCAGTATCCGATCGACGAACTGATCCACGCCGGTGTTGATCTCAGCACACCGGAACCGCTCGAAAGAGCGCTCGCCCTGTTTGACAGGGTTCTTGACGAAGCGGAAAAGATCGCGGACGAAATCGCCTGACAAAACACTAGGGCATCCGCAGCAGCCTGCGGATGCCTTTTACAATCATCACTTCCGGAGAGTAATCAGCCATGAAAAACCCACCTCACCGCAATGACGGATTTTCCGTCGGCCTCGGCCTGCTTGACTATATCAATCCTATTTTCTACACGGTCACATCCCTGACACTCATGAACGCCATGAAGGAAGCGATGCCGCCGTTCTCTTACAGAATGTTTGTCATTGGGGCGGTGATCTCACTGACCGGCGGCTATATCATCCCGACCGGCAAACTGATCGTCGGCCTCGGACTGATCAGATTTGTCATGCCGGTTCCGCTGGTATTCTTTGTCAACAGCGGCATCCTGATCTCAGGCCTGTTCCTGGCAAAGACAGTCTTCTCAATTCCTGACATCCTTTTCGCAGCCATGGCGCTTCTGATCTGCGCTGGCCTTGTGTATATTCTGAAGAAAACAGGGAAATTCAACACGGCCGCGGTTCTGACCGGGGCTGCCGGCTATCTTCTGATCTATGTCACCCTGATCGCGCTTTCGCTTGGCAGAGGCATGATCCTGCCGGTGATTCTGTACATAACCGCCATCGGCCTGTTTGTGACGCTGGTAATTACCGGAATCAGGGCAGATCTGTACAATCCGAAAGTCCACTGGTTCATCGAGATCTGCAATGTGCTCTGCCAGGGCTGCGTGGCTCTGGGAACACTGATACTGTTTCATGCAATATGAAAATGAGCTGCCGTTCAATCCGGCAGCTCATCGTTTTTTTTATTGGAATGATGTTATCAGAGGAACAGCGCCCAGAGGTTGGCACCGATGACGGTGATGATACCGGCGGTAACGATGGAGAGCGAGCTCATCGCGCCTTCAACTTCGCCGATTTCCATGGCTTTGGCGGTACCGATGGCGTGGGCCGAAGTGCCGATCGCAAGACCTTTGGCAATCGGATCCTCAATCTTTGCGGCTTTCAGGACGCCTTCAGCGGAGATGTTGCCGAAGATGCCGGTGACGATAATGGCAGCGACCGTAATCGGGACAATACCGCCGAGTTCCTGTGAAATGCTCATGCCGATCGCGGTTGTGATGGACTTGGGCAGGAATGTGATATAGGTAGCGTGGTCGAAGCGGAAGATCAGGGCCATGATCAGGATGACTGTCATGGATGTGACGGATCCGACAAAGATGGAAATCAGAATCGCCTTTATGTTCTTCTTCATCCTCTCGATTTCCATATACAGCGGAATTGCCAGGGATACAGTCGCAGGAGTCAGCAGATAGCTGAGATACTTTCCGGAGTTGTTATAGGAAGCGTAATCGATTTTGAAGATAAGCAGGAAAACAAGGGTTAAAGCGATGGAGATCAGCAGCGGATTGATCAGGCTGCTTTTGAATTTGTTTTTGAGGAAGATCCCGAAATAATAGAAGATCAGGGAAATGACAACACCGACTGTGGTGCTCGAAGCGAAGAACTCGTTCATGCGTTTTCTCCTTTCCTGTCTTTCTTGATAATGAACTCAGCGGTCTTGCCGGTGACAACCATGACGACGATATTGCAGACGATAATGGTGACAAGGGCAGGGATCAGGATCGGCTGCAGGGCACTCCAGGAGTCCATCAGGGCGACAGCGGCCGGAATGAACATGACAGGCATGATCTCAATCAGGAACTGGGCTGCCGTTTTGACCTGGTCAAGCTTGATGACGCCTGTATAAAGCAGGATGAACATCAGCACAAGGCCATAGATCGATGCGGGAATCGGCAGGGGAACAACATAGCGGATGATTTCTCCGATGCATGTGACCAGTATGATCAGCAGGAATTGTTTGAGCAATTTCATAGTATTACCTCTGTTGTATAAATCTTATTACATTTTCAGCACTCATGAATGAAAAAACGAAAAGAAAGTGTTGACAGGGCATATATATTGTATAAAATTAAATTGTAAAAAATAGGAGGATACAGAGATGAGTATCTATGATTATTCACTGACAACCCGCAGGGGAGAAGAAGTTTCCCTCGCTGACTACAAAGGAAAGGTTCTTCTTGTTGTCAATACAGCCACCGGCTGCGGCTTTACTCCGCAGTACGAACAGCTTGAGGAAATGTATGAAAAGTATCATGATCAGGGTTTTGAAATCATCGATGTTCCCTGCAACCAGTTTGCCGGCCAGACTCCTGGCACAGACGAGGAAGTCCATGAGTTCTGCACTCTGAAATACAAGACAAAGTTTGACCAGTTCAAAAAGAGCGACGTCAACGGTGAGAACCAGCTGCCGCTGTTCGCATATCTCAAGAGCCAGAAGGGATTTGAGGGCTTTGGCAAAGGCGTCAAGGCAATGGCTATGAGCGCCATGCTGAAGAAGCTGGACAAAAACTACGCGTCCAATCCTGACATCAAGTGGAACTTCACAAAGTTCGCCGTCGACCGCAGCGGCAATGTCGTCGCAAGATTCGAGCCGACAGCGAAGATGGATGATGTCGACGCCTGCATCGCATCCCTGCTGTAATTTTAA
>JAUNJW010000382.1 GCA_030533035.1 Erysipelotrichaceae bacterium | reverse complement strand
GCGTCAAAGACTGCGGAGAAGGACTGCTTCTGGCCTTCCGCGACAGCGGCTCTGACATTTCTGCCCTTGTAGAGTTCCTGCTTGATTCTTTCGTAGTTGATGATGTTGGCGTCAACAGTCATACCGACACCGAGCACGAGAGCGCCGATGCCGCTGAGTGTGAAGACAGCGCCCATCAGGGAATACAGTCCGAAGACAGCCCAGATGTAGAATACCAGCATGATCGCGGAGACAAGACCGGGCAGACGGAACATGTATAACATGAAGAGAATAACCAGGCCGATGCCGATGGCGCCGGCTTTTGCGGTCTTGGCCAGGGCGTCTGCGCCGTATTCAGCTGAAACAACGTTGGAGCTGATTTCACTCAGCTTGACCGGCAGGGAACCGGAGTTGATCAGGTTGGCCAGCGTTCTGGCTTCTTCCTCGGAGAAGTTGCCTTCGATGATGCAGTTGCCGGTGATCTGGCTTCTGACGGAAGCCGCGGAAATGTACTTGGGCTCTTCGCCGGCGGCAGCCTTGGCTGCTTCTGCCTTATAGGTATCTCCCTCTTCCCAGTCGAGCCAGATGATCATGATATTTGATCCGCTTGCCTTGGAAGAGATGTTTTTTGTGATTTCACCGAACTTTGTCTGATCAGCGATCTGCAGGGATACAATCGGTGTGCCGTCCTGATAAGCCAGGGACGCACCGCCTTCGACCAGGATCGATGAGTCAGCGAGCTCATTGTCATCGACGTCACGGAATGTCAGATTTGCGGTTGTGCCGATCATTGAACGGGCTGATTCCTGGTCCTCGATACCTGCCAGCTGTACGCGGACTCTGTTTTCGCCTTCAACGATGATTTCGGGTTCACTGACACCCAGTACGTTGATACGTTTGGAAATGCTGTTGGTGACGGCGGTCATATCGACCTCCGAGCCTTCATTCAGCGGTGTAACTTCGTAAAGAATTTCGAAGCCGCCCTGCAGATCAAGGCCGAGGTTCAGATTGTTTTTGATCGAGTTGAATGTCATCGTGACAACAACAGCGATCGCCGCAACCACCGCAAGGAATATCGCGATATTCCCCTTTTTGTTCTGCTTGCCTGCCATATTACTGCTTACCCTCCTATAATGTCTGAGAAATCTTCAAGATTTTTATGCGATCCATCCATGATAGCCTGTTTTGACAGGAAGCGGATGATTTCCTGCGCCTCAATTGAAAGGACCTCATCAGCGGCCTCGTGCAGTGAACGGGGCAGCCTTTTCTGCCAGAGCTTCTCATTGATATAATCTTCAAGATTGTCGTACCTGAGTGAAGACAGCCCGCTGCGCTTCAGCTGCTGCAGTTTCAGCACCATAACAAGCTGAATCAGCGTATTTTGTGTCCCTGTTTTTTCCGCCGGCATGCCTTCCTCCTGACAATTTAAGTATTATAGCAAAAAATAATTTCTTTCGGCTATAAATATTCGTTATCAGCAGAAGTTTCAGGAAAAACTGCCAGGCAGGGCGAAAAAAAACTGCCTGATCATCTCAGGCAGTCATTCAGCGGATTGCGAGCAGGAAGCCGAGCAGCGCGAAGACTGCTTCAGCGGCCCAGAACAGATAGACAACCGACTTCTCGGGCATCCCCTTCAGGCGGAATGAATAATGGATCGGCGTATACGGGAAGATGCGTCTGTGAATGGTTTTGACAGCCGCGACCTGCAGGATGACACTCAGTGTTTCAAGGACCGGAACACCGGCGATCACGATCAGCGCAAGCTCTTTCTTGGTGACCATGGCGATGG
>JAUNJW010000145.1 GCA_030533035.1 Erysipelotrichaceae bacterium | reverse complement strand
TCCATTTTTTCGAGTTTTACAGTGTTGAAAAAGAAGAAAATCTTAGCCGGTACCGTTCTGTATTTTACGGTGACAGGTTCGCACGGGAGAGTTCCGGCAGGGATGATCTCCACGGAAGCTTCCATGTTTTCCTCATATTTCATGTGACTGGCTTTTTCACTTGTCAGCTCAGCTGTCCATGTGCTGAGATCATTCTGATCTTTCCGCTTTACTTCTGAAATGACCCAGTCGTCAAGAGTATATGTGTCTGTGCCGTGAGTGACAACGACCCTGAGGGAATAATCATAAGCCAGACAGGCGGCCGGAACCGTGACCTTCTTTTTGTCGAAAGTGACTTCAGGTACCGGGATCTCCGGGGCTTCCTTACGGTAGAGTCTGTCTGCGTAAGGATTCAGGAAGAGGGGGCCGTCATCCGGATAAAGGATTGCATATGGATCCGCGTCCGTGTTTTCAGCCCGCTGCGCAAGCTCCAGCATGAGATCCGCACCCAGCATCAGCGCTTCGGAAACAGGCGGAATCGATGTCTTCCGGTCTTCCTTCAGAAGTCTGTTGAGATCCCTGATTTCCTTTTTGTCTTCCTTTGAGGCTCCTGCAGGTTCTTTTTCCTGAATCAGGGCTGCCATCCAGGCGCTGTTAGTGTTTCTCTGTTCATCAGCCAGATACTCTGTGACGGATCTGCTGATGATATAAGCGTTATTGAGATAGCGGGGTTTGATATAGGGATTGTTGCTGGCGCGGCTGATTTCCATATATGCATGGGCGGCGAAGTATCTGAGCGCCCAGTCCTGTGCGGATGTGTTTCTGACCAGCTGTTCAAGCAGCTGTTCGATTTTTCCGATTCTTATGTCGGTAACACTGACCGTCTTCTGCAGGGACACAATTCCATACGGAATCAGACGGGCATATTCACGGTCTTTAAGATAAACCGCTCCATGTTTTTCCCGGTAAGTCTCAAGAGCACTCAGGCACCGCGCATAATCGCCGTTTTCATAACTGCATTCTGCCAGCAGCGCCCAGTAGTCAGGAGATTCAGAATATGTTTCTGCGTTTTCATTGAGAAACTGTATTTTCTCTGCCGGACTCCGGCTGTTTCTGCATTTTGCCAGTGCCGAGACAGCTTCTTCGGAGAGTGCATATTGTTCCGCAAGGCCTCCGGCTTTCACATAGTCAGCCAGATAAGCTGACAGTGTATTCCGGGCTTCCGATAAATTCTGCGTTTTTTCTTCGCTGAGTGCCGGGTTTTCCTGAAAGAAATAAGGATCCAGAGGATTCTCTGTGAATGTATAGCCGGCTGAAGAATCCGCCGGGATGGATAAGCCGGCGTCGACAATATCCTGCAGACTGAAAGAATGCGAAAAACTCAGGAGAGCTGCCGGTTCGTCCACTGTCTGCCGCAGTGCGTGCGCCAGATTTGTCCGGTACATCCGGCGGATTTTTTCTCTTCCGGCGGCAGGCATCCGCAGGGAGTTGACAGTCTCCATAAACTCATCCAGCTGTTCTTTTGAATCAGCGTCCAAAGCTTCTGAATTGATATTGTCCGCGATGGAAGAATACATGTCCGACAGATACAGCCGGCTGTTTTCACTTGTCTGCGCCGCGTATGAGGAAACGATCAGATGACTGAGCAGGGCGGCGGTGCTTTGAGCCGCACCGGCCGGATCCGAAGGCGTCTGTTCCGATGCAAATCCGAGCTCTTCTGCCAGAGTGTCCGGCGCTGTTCCGTCTGTATCGCTGTCTTCGGCGCAGACAGGCCGGGTGCACACGGATGAAATCATGAACAGGGCCAGCAGGAACGATATGGTTTTTCTCATTGTCACCTCCGCTGTGTTTTTGAAAATTGAAAAGAGAGCAGTGAAAAGGAAAAGCAGTGGGCTTTCCGGCGGCTACTGAAGACCGCGGATCATATGGTGATATGTCAGCCCGTCTTCCTCGTTTGTCTCCGTCAGCAGGTCGACAAACCAGTTTCTGTGCCAGAACTTTTCCGCCTGCCGGTTGCCTTTGACATAGCCGGCTTCCGCCCACATGAAACCGCAGTCCGCGAAGGCGTCGAGCATGTCCCTTAAAATCTCGGAACCGTAGCTGAAGCCCTGCATGTCGCTGGGAATCATCATGAAGTCAATCCATACCGCGTCCTGGCGGGGATAGTGGAGACAGACCCTGGCGGCGCCGACCACATCGGGATCCCGCAGCAGCACAAAATACTTGTTGGCCGGATCGCAGCCGGCGGGGCATCTCTGTGCGTCGGTTTTAACAGTTTCGATCGTCGGTGTGACACCGATATGTTCAAAGTAAGGCATGTTGTCCAGATAGAGCTGCAGGACATCTTCGTAATTTGCTTCACTGACCGGTTCAACATCATATGTGTCTGAGAGCTTGCGGATATCAAACTCATATTCTGCCATTCTCAGGCCGTCCACCAGAAGCAGCTCGCACAGATACCCGCTGTCTCTGTCCATGAAGATGTCAGTGATCAGTCCGAACAGTGTTCTGCCCAGCTGGTTCTTCGCCATTTCCGCGTATTTTTTATATTCGGGGTGGCGGTCCATCCGGTCTTCATAGTATTTGGCGGTCGCTTCATATGCGAAGGCTATTTTGGAAAGGTCCGCGTTTTCCCATGTCAGCAGGACATAGTAATCCTTCTGGCTCTGCATGATCATTTTCAGATTTTCCAGGGACGGTTCGATTTCCGCTTCAAAATCGTCATAGACCAGCAGTTTGACAAGATCGAAAAATTCTTCAAATGAGCTGAATAAAACACCGTCGATAATACGTTCTTTCGTGATTTTGTTTTCCATAGGATATTCTCCGCTGCTACCTGTATCATCTCACAGATTCAGGCGCTGTGTGCGCATGTATTTCACGTTTTGTTTTCACTCCGCCATGTGGTTTAAAATTTTAAATCCCGCAGTACAGATCCGTGCAATCCTCTGATTTCTTCATATATAATTAAACAGGCAAATAGCCTGGTCCGAAAGAAGAGGAGTTCACAGAAAATGAATAAGACAGCTGAAAAAATTTTCCGTGTGCTGCCGGCGCTGCTGCTGTGCTGCACATTGACAGCCGGCTGCTCCCAGCAGGGACAGTCTGATTCCGACGCACAGCCGGAAGAAACCCAGGAAGCAGAAGAAGTAAAGTACACGATTGACAATATCCGTGACTATGTTGTCGGTGTTGACGAACCGGTAGAACTGGCCGACGGCACAAAGCAGCCGCTGATCAATTTTGACAATGCCGCGACAACACCGCCACTGAAGCCGGTTATGGAAGCGATTGACAATGAAATGAAGATGTACGGTTCCATCGGCCGCGGATTCTCTGAAAAGTCCAACCATTCCACTGATCTTTACAGAGAGGCCCGTGAAACTGTCATGAAATACGTCAACGCGAATCTTGACACCAACACAGCCATCTATGTCAACAGCACAACCGACGGCCTGAACAAGCTGGCGTCGGCGCTGATCGAAAGCGAAGACGACATCGTCCTGGCAACCCGCATGGAACACCATGCCGACGACCTGCCCTGGCGTGAGCGCTGCCAGGTTGTCTATGCCGAAGTCGATGAGCAGGGACGCATCATTTATGATGACATGGAAAGGCTTCTCGATGAATATGACGGAAAGATCAAGTATGTCTGCGTGACAGCGGCTTCCAATGTCACCGGCTATATCACCGATGTCCACAGAGTTGCGAAAATGGCGCATGAACACGGAGCCATGATCATCGTTGACGGCGCCCAGATCGTTGCCCACAGAGAATTCTCCATGCAGGGCGAAACACCTGAGGAAGACATTGATTTCTTCGTCTTCTCCGCCCACAAGATGTATTCTCCTTACGGCGGCGGCGCCATCGTCGGTCCGTGGGATATTCTCGATAAGCATATGCCGGAATTCTACGGCGGCGGCATCGTGAATATCGTCACCGACTCAACCGTTTCCTACAAGCACTCTCCGGAATCCTATGAGGCCGGTTCTCCGAACTACGCCGCTGTTGTCGGTATGGCCAAGGCTATGGAAATCCTCAAGGAAGTCGGCTTCGACGCCATCGAGGAACATGAAAAGAAGCTCAACGCGAGACTGATCGAAGGTCTCAAAAAGATTGACAATATCATCATCTACGGCGACACCGAAAACATCGATGACCGTGTCGGCGTTGTCTCATTCAACTTCAACGATATCAACTCTTACATCATGGCTGTCAATCTGGCTGAGAAGGGCGGCATCGCGACCCGCCGCGGCGCCTTCTGTGCCCATACATATGTATGGAGACTGATGGGTATTTCCGATGAGGAAGCGCAGACATTCGTCAACTGCATCGACATGAAGACGCCGGGCATGATCCGTGTCAGCTTCGGTATCTACAATACCGAGGAGGAAGTTGACAAGTTCCTCGAAGTACTCAGCAGCCTTGTGGATGAAAGCCGGGAAACAACAAAGCTGTCATCCGAGGCAAAGCCCGAATATTAATCCGTAAGAATAAGATCAGTGTGCATTGCACTGATCTTTTCAATACAGGCGTCCGGCTTGTATATGGCAGGCCCCGCCTGCCATAATGGAAAAAACAGAAACGGGAGAGGTGAACAGTATGGCTGAAATCATGGCTGCCTGCGGCAATGACTGTGCCGCGTGTCCCCGATATAATGTGCATCCGTATGAAAAGACTGAAGAACAGCTGCGCCGCACCGCTGAACTGTGGCACAGGATCGGCTACAGGGATCATGCCGTCAGCAATTCCGAAATCTCATGTTCAGGCTGCCGGCCTTCCAACTGGTGCCGGTACAATGTGATTGGATGCTGTACTGAAAAGGGGATCGCAGACTGTGCGGAGTGCGGGGAATATCCCTGTCAGAATATGCTGGAATGTTTCAAAGTGACGGAATCATTTGAACCCATGTGCAGAAAAGTCTGCACGGAAGAAGAATATGCGCAGCTGAAAAAAGCATTCTTCGATAAGAAAAAGAATCTGGACCAGCTGCAGGAAAAGCAGAAGGGAAGAACGGAATGACAAAGAAAATCATCGCGGTCAACGCCGGTCCGAGAAAGGGCTGGAATACCGACACGCTCATCAGTGAAGCAGTCAGAGGCGCAGAGAGCGCAGGCGCAAAGGTGGAAAGATTCGACCTGTTCAGGCTGGAAAGATACACCGGCTGTATTTCCTGCTTCGGCTGCAAAAAAGAAAAGTTCAGGGGTCACTGTGTCTGCCGGGACGGCCTGACGCCGGTGCTGGACGCCATCCGGGAAGCGGACGGCCTGATCATCGGCTCGCCGAATTATCTGTCGGAACTGACAGCTTCCTTCCGGGCTCTCTATGAAAGGCTGATTTTCCAGAACCTGACCTACAACAGGGAAACACCTTCCTGCAATGACAGGCAGATCCCGGTGTTGTTAATCATGACGAGCAACGCTCCCGACACAATGTATGAGGAAATGCTGAAGGGCTATCAGCAGACTCTGTCACGTTTCATCGGTCCCACGGAAGTCTTTGTCTCCGGCGATACCAT
>JAUNJW010000381.1 GCA_030533035.1 Erysipelotrichaceae bacterium | reverse complement strand
TTCTCTCCAAAGCCGCTGTTCATCCCTATGCCAAACGTCTCTTCAGTATTGACAAAGAGTCCAGGCTCTCAAACGCTGCCCTGGAAACACTTGCCATTATTGCCTACAGACAGCCGATTACCCGGGTTGAAATTGAGGAAATCCGCGGCGTCGGTGCAGATATGATGCTCAGAAAGCTCGAAGCCAGAGGTCTGATCTGCGAGAGCGGACGTTCGGAAGCCCCGGGCCGGCCGATTCTTTATTCGGTCACCGAAGACTTCATGGACGCCTTCCAGCTGCTCAGCCTTGATGAGCTGCCCGAACTTCCAAGTTTCTCAGAAGATACAGAAGGGAGCGACGACCTGTTCGGCAAATGAAAAAGTCACTTTGTTTATTTCTCACGGCAGTTCTGCTGTGCGGCTGTTCCTCTGCAGAGCAGCCTGAAAACATAAACGGTCCGGAAACCGAGACACAGACAGCTGAAACTGACACGGCTGAAACTGCGGAAACTGAAACGGCTGAAGCAGTAACTGCTGAAACCGCTGAAGCGGAAACCGCAAAGCCGGAAGATCAGCCGGCCTATGCCTGCCGGACGTTCAATTACTACGATTACGGAAAGCCTGTCAAAGCTGCCGAACCGGTCGGCGACGAGTATTACCAGGACATGTTTGTGGCCGGTGATTCGCGTGTCGGATCCCTCTATCTTTATTCAGACCTGAGGGCAAAGGGGGCGCAGCTCTGGTATACAACATCCATCAGCCTCTGGCGCATCTATGACGTCAGCCCTGATGAAGGCAGCGACCAGCCGATGTTTGATCTGATCATGGATACAGACAGACATAACATTTATATCCTCATCGGCATCAATGAAATCAGAAATGACAACTTTGACGCCTGGGGTGAGGAATTCGAATCAGTGATTGATGAACTGCTGACAAACCACGGGGACGATGATATCTATCTGATCCTCAATTATCAGCCCCGCGGCCTGGCCAATATCGATGACGCGTCTTTGTGGACGCATGTCGAGGAGGAAAACAGGCGCATGGCAGAAATCGCTGAAAAGAAACACATCTACTACATTGACATCAGCGACGAAATGACGGATGATGCCGGTCTGATCCGCGGCGAGTATGTCTGGGACGGCCTGCATTTCAATGCCCAGGGAACGCGCGAGTTTGCCGATTACCTGGCCCGCCACGTCGTAAGGAGGGAAAATTATGTTAAAGAAATTTGTGAGTAGCATCCTGGCAGTTATCCTGCTGGCCGGCTGCAGCGGTTCCAAAGCCGATACAGCAGACAGTGCACAGGGCGGTTCTTCCGTCAGCTGTGCCGAGATCGCCTCTGACCTTGTAAAGCAGCTGGATCTTGGCGAAGCGGTTACCGAAGCCAAGACAAGAATCGTTTACGGTTCTTTCTTCAATGCCCGCGAAGGCGATGAAAACCTGCCTGTCAGCGATGCGGCAGCCTATCTGCCGGCTGACAAGAATTCCGATACTGTCGCTGTCTTCAGGACAAGCGACGCGGAAGCAGTCACAGGCATGCTGGATTCCTATCTTTCCAGCCAGAAGGCTCTGAGCGAAATGTACTCACCCGAGGAAGTTTTCAAGATTTCCAACGCGATTGTCGAAACCAGCAAAGACGGTTCCCTGGTTGTTCTTGTTGTATGCAATGACATCGAAACAGCCAAGACAAAAGTCAGCTCTGTTTTAGGCAACTGAACACAGGCTCTTTCATGAGCCTTTTTTGAATATTGAGAAAAGGAGACCTAAGTATGATTGAACGTTATTCAC
>JAUNJW010000144.1 GCA_030533035.1 Erysipelotrichaceae bacterium | reverse complement strand
CAGGCCGACCGGGAATAAAGCCGCGCCGATGAGCTTGGAGACCGCTGTGGCTTCAGAAGCAGTTGCCAGTACAAACACATGGCAGCCGAAGCCGATGAACATTCCGGCCAGGATGCCGAGAAGAATCATTTTATAAACCGGCAGGGCCGCTTTGTTTTTACCGTTGTTAATCCAGATGTTCAGTATTTCCTTCGGTGAATTGGTCATACTTTCATTCCTCCCCGTGAACATACAAGAGTCTAACATTTTTAAGGGAATTGGCAAGCGCGCAGGCAAAAAGAAAGACCGGAACTTCTGCCCGGCCCAGTAGGACTTATCTGTATCGGTATGTAATACGTCCGTTGGTCAGATCATACGGTGACAGTTCGACTGATACCTTGTCTCCCTGAAGAACCTTGATATGATGCATTCTCAGCTTGCCCGCGAGTACTGCGCGGATTTCCATACCGTTTTCCAATTCAACTTTAAAGGCATTCGGCATGATGTCCGTAACGACACCGTCAATCTGAATTGCGTCCTTTCTGCTCATTCAATCACTCCTTCCCCGTTAAAATACGAAAGTATTATAGCACATGTTTTTTTCTTCCCTGTATGATAAAAGCAACGAAAAGCGCCATATTAAAGCACAGATTGAAAGGAAATCAATATGGATCAGACCCATACCATTCTTTATGCCGGTTCTGTCAGTGCCGGCAGGGGAAAAGCAGCTGCCAGCGTCACCGGCAGCGGCGAAGGAATTTATACTTTATCGATGGATTCAGACTGCCATCTGCAGAAGCTGGCCAGTGTACCCTGTGAAAACAGCGGCATCATCACGGAGTGGAACAGGAAGTATATTTATGCAGCCAGCGAAACAAAGGATTTCACCGGTCTCAACGGTTCCGGCGGCGGTGTCAGCGCCTGCAGAATCGAAGAGGACGGATCCCTGTCATTTCTGAATGATTCCATCTCGTACGGTGCCAGGACTTCTTATGTCAGTGTTTCTGAAAGCGGAAAATATCTTCTGGCTTCCAACCATGGCTCCCATTCCACCGTCACCTGCCATTATGTTCAGGATGATCAGGGAAAGTGGGTGCTCCAGAGAGGGTTTGACGACTCTTCCATCGCCGTATTCTCATTAAGGGAGGACGGGTCCATCGGTGAGCTGACCGATCTGAAAATCTTCACCGGAAGCGGCTACTGGTGCCATGGCGGCGGCCAGTCCGCGAGTCATCTTCACTGTGTGAAAATACGCGGTGATCTGGTCATTGCCTGCAACCGCGGCTGCGACGCCATTGAAGTCATGCGCCTGGATGAAGAAACCGGAAAACTCACAGTCCTTCAGAGAATTCTGACAAAGCCCGGGCTCGCGCCAAGACATGCGGTTTTCCACCCGGAGAAAAACCTGCTCTACGTTGTCAATGAGAATTATCCATGCGTTTCCGTATTTGAAGTCAATGAAGAAACCGGATTTCTCACGGAACTGCAGACAGCACAGGTCATGGAAGATGAATACTACAGGGAAAGGCCGCTGCCTGAGTTTGCAAAAAGACACGCGGACGAAGGCGAAAAGAACACATCCGGCTTCGGCGACAGAAACGCGGTGATGTGCAGTGATATCCACATTTCCTCCGACGGCAGGCATCTGTATGTTTCCGACCGCTGCTTCGGGTCCGACGGCAGCCTCTCCGTCCTTGACGTCTCTGAAGACGGACGCCTGCAGCTGAAACAGGTGTTCCCGCTGGCAGGAAAAGATCCCCGCGGCTTTAACCTGAACAAAGAAAACACGCTTCTCTTTGTCAGCCTGCTGGATCAGAATCTCATCCAGATCTTCAGCCTGGCGGAGGATGGAAGAATCAGGGAGAAAAAAGGAGAACTGCAGATCAGTTCCCCGTGTTCGGTCATTGTTTAACAAAAGAAACAGTCCCGCCGGGACTGTTTTCATTTTGCTTTGGGGAAGTGCCGCCTTCCCTTTCTGCGATGTTGTTAGAATCTGAGTTCCGCAATGACTTCTCTAATCTCGTCGAACGAGAGAGGCTCAGTATTTTCCTGCTCCTCGAACCGGTCAGACCAGGAGAAGACAACGCTTTCTTCCATAGCCTCTTCCATTCTCAGTTCCTTTCCTTCAACGCGTAACATATTAAACCTAAAGTTTTTTAATTCCAATCCTTGACATCATAAAACTTTGTGCTTTGTTTGTTGCGTTTCCAATTTGTCAGAAAGATGGTGGAAAAGCGCACCGATCAGGTTGGCGTCATTGTGAAATTCACAGACTTTTACACATGGCAGAGGGAAATTCAAACCTGCGCGCATGTCAGGATTCCATTCCGGAATTTCATCAATGGAACGCTGTAAATATGCCATCAGTTCCGGTGCCGCCGAGATGCCGCCGCCGATGCTGATGCAGTCAAGATTCAGCAGCATGTTTAAACTGAACAGCGCCGCAGCCAGGTCATCTGTATATTGTTTCAGTGCCGTTTCCGCTTTTTCGTCCCCTTCTTTAAGCCGTTCGAAGAAGGTGCGGCCGTCGATGTCAGATGCGTCTTCTTCACACTGCTGCGTATATCTTTTCAGCAGTCCCCGGTAGCCGAGCGAAGCCCAGTAGCCTTCCGGTTCATCCCGGTGATTGATATCGATTATCATTGATGAGAATTCACCGGCAAGGAAATCATTTCCCCTTCTCAGCTTTCCGTCCAGGATCAGTCCGCCGCCGATGCCGGTGCCGATCAGCATGACCGCGCCGGAGCCGCAGCCCTTCAGCGAGCCGCGCCAGTATTCCGCAAGAGCCGCGCTCTTGCCGTCATTTTCAATGGTGAACGGAAGGCCGTATCTTTCTTCCAGTTCTTCTTTGATATGACAGCCGTTCAGAAACGGGAATACAGCAACCACACGGATGATTCCTCTGAAGGAATCAATGATTCCGGCAGAGGAAACAGCGATCCCGCTGATGACATTCCTGTATTTTTCAACAACCGGATCCAGCACGCTGTAAAAGTCTTCCCTGCAAGCATCCCTGGCGGGGGAAGGGACTTCCCCTTTTTCAAGGATCTCAGCTTCTTCATTCATGAGGGCATATTTGAGATATGTGCCGCCCCAGTCAAAAACCAGATATTGTTTCATATTCATTTTCCTTTCAGGGCGCGCAGATACTGATAATAGCGCACCGCGTAAAAACCGAAGAAAGCAGCCGCAGCCATCAATAAAATCTTCTGGGTGGAAGGCCGGAAAAGACCGATGGCAGCGCAGGCGATACAGCCGGCGAGCATGATCAGGATGATCACCGGAATTGTTTTTTCCTGCATGACAGGCCGCCCGTCAAAACTGCGCAGGACATGATCCCTCGGATCGATCAGGTAGCGGTCCATCTGTTCAAGCGAGCTGATCCGCTGCTGTTCCTTTTTGTCAAATTCATGCATAAAAAATACCTCAACTGAATATTAACTTAATATTCTCTGTCTTTGAAATGTTTGGTTTGTGTTTTGAACAAAAAAACACAATAATAATAGGGATGTCAAAAACAAAGAAAAAAACACTCTTCAGCCGGATGCCTGAAATCCCGGCTGTCTGGAGTTATCTGAAAACTCTGGCTGACACTTCAAAGCAGATTTTCACCCGGAAAAAGAGCGATGAAATTCCTGCCGTTGCCCCTGCCGCAGAGGATATTATCCCTGAGCCGGAAGCAGACGAAGCTCCTGCAAGGGTTCTGAAAACATCTGCCGGAAGAGTCTCACATACAAGCCACAACCACCATAAACCGGCCAGAAAACGCGGCCATTATCAAAACGGACGCCGGCTTTCAAGGGTGGAAAAGAACACGTACAGAAAGCGTTACAGCGCCAGAATCCCGGATCTGACGGAAATCGAAGAGCTCCTGCTTCCTGAAACAGAAGCGGTTCCCGGAGCCGAAGTCAGAAAAGAGCCGGAAAAGAAGAAAAAGAAATTCTCCTTCGGATTCACGCTGTTCCTATGGGCGGCGCTGATCTTTGACGAGATGATTCTCCATCACGCCGGCGGCTTCCCGTTTACCGGATTCTCAACAGCAGCGATTGTGCTGTTCTCCGGTTTCTGGGCAGCACTTGCCAGCTTCCTGAGCGGATTCATTTCAAAACAGACGCCGCGCCGGATTGTCAGAACTGTTCTGACAGCGCTGATCGGACTGCTGTTCCTGGTGTGCTTCTTTGTCCACAAGCAGTTCAAGGTCTTCTATGATATAGCGACGATGACTTCCGGGGCGGGTGACGCCCTGGGACAGTTCCAGGCAAATGTCATTGCGTTGATATTCAGCTTTGACGGCCTCTCAAAGATTTTCCTGTATTTCCTGCCGGCTGCGGTTTACTGGTTCTGGAGCAGAAAGAACGACGCCGCTGTCCTGCCGGGAAAGAAAAAGCTGCTCACACTTGCGGCCAGCCTGGCACTGTTCATCTGTTCCGTCGGCACGGTTTATGTTTCTCCGGCCTGGGGAACATTCACCGGTGAATACAACTTCCAGAATGCGATCGGCTCCTTCGGCCTTCTTTCCGCGTTCGGTCTGGATCTGAGAAAGACCCTGCTGCCGGACATGCAGTTCGGTTTTGAACCGACGCTGACCAAGCTGATCCATACCACTGAGGAGGGCGGCCAGGAAAAGCTGCTCTGGAACAAGAACGAACTGGAATTTGACTGGGACGCCCTGGCCAAAACGGCCAACAAGACAGCCGCCAGCCTGGACGCCTATGTCGCCAGCCAGACCGCTTCAAGAAAGAATGATTATACCGGCCTGTTTGCGGGAAAGAATCTGATCCTGATGACCGCCGAAGCGTTCTCCGGCGAAATCATCGATCCGCAGCTGACCCCGACCCTGTACAGACTTGCCACAAAGGGAATCAATTTCACTGACTATTATCAGCCGGCCAGTGCCGGAACCACCGGCGGCGAATATGAGATCCTGTTCGGGATGCTG
Source organism: Erysipelotrichaceae bacterium (assembly GCA_030533035.1). Taxonomy (GTDB): domain Bacteria; phylum Bacillota_I; class Bacilli_A; order Erysipelotrichales; family Erysipelotrichaceae; genus Bulleidia. Next base: position 583 of record JAUNJW010000144.1, on the reverse strand, counting down.
CCGACAAACGGCGGCACCTCATTCAAGAACACCGCGAATTTCACGAATTATATGACCATCGCTTCCCAGCTTGACCGGCTCGGCTACCAGGGATGGGCATTCCATAACAACACATACACATTCTATGACCGCCATCTGACCCATGTGAATCTCGGCTACAATCACGGCTTCATGGCATACGGCAACGGCATGGAACAGTATGTCAGATGGAGATGGCCGCAGAGCGACCTGGAAATGATCCAGGGCACAATGCCGCTTTACGAAAACGAAGAACACTTCGACGTCTACTATATGACAGTCAGCGGCCACAACGGTTATGACTACGGCACCAACGCGATGACCAACAAGAACTGGGATCGTGTCCAGGGACTTGACTGTTCCAACCGTCTCAAGGGCTATGTCGCCTGCAACCTCGAGCTTGAGGACGCGCTGACATATCTTGTGAACCGTCTGGAAGAACTCGGCATCGCCGATAACACAGTCATTGTCATCTCGGCCGACCACTTCCCGTACGGCCTGGATGACGGCGCCGGCCTCGGCAATATGCCGTATCTTTCCGAACTGTACGGCCATAATGTTTCCA
>JAUNJW010000380.1 GCA_030533035.1 Erysipelotrichaceae bacterium | reverse complement strand
CGATGAAAACGCCGTTTTCATCTTTCAGATATCTGTAATATCTCCGGTTTTCGTGATTCACGATCCAGTATTTATACCAGTCCTGCCATGCCTCTTCAGGAAACGAAACCGTACCGCCCCAGGCATGGTTGTATGACATGGTATCCTCATCCGCCAGAAGAGTCTCCCGGAACCAGAGATCTTTGTATTCGGGTTTGTATATTGCAAGCATCGGATTCTCCTGTCATTCAAGTGTCATGGCAAATTCAATTTCGTCTTCATCCTCATTGCCGGTCGGCACAAAGCCCCTGCTCTCATACAGCTTAATGGCCTTCGGATTGTTTTTATTGCATGTCAGGGCAATCCTGTCCGAACTGCCGAACGGTTTTGTTTTAATATAGCGGATCACTTCATCCAGGGCTTCACCGCCGTACCCTTTTCCCTGCTCATCCTCATCAATCATCATATGCCAGATATCATATTCCGGAACATCATAGTCATAGATCACCATGACATATCCGGTCATTTTCCCTTTGGCGTAGATTCCGAACGGCTGGCACTGGTCCCGGTAGACATATGCCTGGGCCAGGCTGCGGATCGGATGGGACACAAAAAGCTCCTGCCCGTCTGCCAGCTTCAGACTGAAAGCATCCAGGAAATTCTCTTCTGTGATCGGTCTGAGTTCTGCCATAGCTGCCTCCCTGCCCTCTCTGGCTTTGTTTCTGACTGCCGCATCTTGGATGATATTAACGGATTCCTTTGATGCCTTCCTGCAGCACCGGTTATGCGCCAAGTGTTGTCTGTTATTCACCGTTTACTGAAAACTTGATTTCCGTCTCTTTGAGGATCGTCTTTTTGAGTTTCTTATAACGGATCCGGGGTTTTTCCTCGATCCAGATACAGGCTGCTTCCCATACGGCAAAAGAGCCGATGATGGAAAGGACTTCCACGATAACGCTGTCAGTCTGTCCCTGCGCCACAAGCCATACGGCAATGAAAAATATGCCGATCAAAAAGGAGTCTGAGCTGCCGGACCGAGCAGAAACGGAGTTCATCGTTATCAATATCCACATCATGTTCCAGATAGGCGCGGAAGTTTTTTCTGACACGCTCCTCATCCACCGGAAGATCACTGATGATATGCATGCAGAATTCTTCCCCGGGACCGATCTCCCGGTGCCTGCGGGTTATATATGAGACGATACTGTCATCAATCAGCCTCTGATCCGGATCGAGACGATTGTACAGATCCGCCTCTTCATGAATTTTCACTTTTATTTCGTCCATTTTAATACCTCAGAAACAAAGGCAGCCAATGGTTCAGTATGACCGCCTGTTATTTCATTCTTTTATCAGATCAATGACTGCAAAGCTGCAGTGTGTTTCATTGCGGAACGGATAATACCAGTTGCCGATGCCGGGGCTGACATAAAGGTCTGTTGTGCCGATTCTGTATGAATAGACAACATTGAGCCTTGCCAGGGTATAGAGCCAGCGGATCGGAAAGATCTGACCGGCATGGGTATGGCCTGACAGCTGCAGGTCCGCGCCGGCAGCCTTGATATCATCATTCTGATACGGACTGTGGTCAACGCTGATGACATACTTACCTTTAGGCCAGACAGGAAGATCCCCGACTGCCAGTCTGTCTTTGCGTGAGGAGTCTTCCCGGCCAAGAAGAACCAGGTCATCGCCGAAAGAGACAAAGTCATCCTTCAGGATGGTCACGCCGCTGTCAGTGATCGCTTTTTCAAATTCTTCTTCGTTGTCAAAATCGTCACGTTTGAGCCGAAAACT
>JAUNJW010000379.1 GCA_030533035.1 Erysipelotrichaceae bacterium | reverse complement strand
AAAAAAGAAAAAATTTTGTAACATTTCCTTATGAAAAGCGTTAATTAGGTGAAAGAGGAAAACATGGATATTGAATCAATGTACAGAAACTATCACGATGATGTATACGCGTTTGTACTGAGTCTCACGCAGAGTGTTTCACTTGCGGAAGATATGACAAGCGAAACCTTTCTGAAGGCAATCCAGTCCATTGATTCCTTTGACGGGAAATAAAGATATCCGTGCATGGCTGTTTGCAATCGCCAGGAACACACTCTATTCCTGGTACCGCAGAAACAACAAAACCATTCCCCTGAGTGATTTTGATGTTTCTTCACCGGAACAGTCTGTGATCCAGATGATTACAGACAGTCAGACCGCTTTCAGCATTCATGAGATTCTGCATGCAATGCCGCAGCCTTACAAGGAAGTATTCACACTGCGTGTCTTTGGTGAGCTTTCATTTGAACAGATCGGCCGGCTGTTCGGTAAATCATCCGGATGGGCAAGGGTTGTATTCTTCCGGGCAAAGAACATGATCAGAGAACAGTTGGAGGAAAAAGACGATGAGTAATATCAGATGTGAGATGATCCGTGACCTGCTTCCCCTTTATGCAGATCATGTGATCTCAGACGTAACACGTGATGAAATTGATAAGCATCTTCAGGGATGCAGCGAATGCCGGCGTATCTATGATGCGCAGATAAAAAATCTGACACTGCCGCTGCTGAAAGATGATATCAAGAAAGAAGAAGACGGAATACGAACAATTCAGCACAAACTCAGAAAAGAAAAAAGAAATATTGTTCTTATAATGACTGCTCTATTTACCGCAATTATCCTCACCTTCTATTTTTTGGGTGTGCGCGGATTTGCGGCATCATCAGATGATATTCAATATGACTGTATTATCGCCGAATCAGATACAGGGGCAACACTGACAATCAACTTTAGAGACGTAAATAATAAAAGTATCGCTTTCACTGCTGAAGCTGATGCAGAAAACGGTTTATATAAGCTGATTCTTCGGGAAGCTCCTTTATTCAAAGACGGACGTGATCATTTCGGTTATGCCATTACCATGGACAACAAACAGATTGAAGATCCTTCTGCTGACAGTACAATACAGCTCATTTTCAAGGATAAAACCGAAACCCTTTCCTGGAAGAAAATATACAATGATCCTGACAGCATTCATTATTTTCCCTGATCATAATGGCTGAAAGGCATTGGCTTGTTTCAATCATGGCTGGACCAGATCATGGCAGCGCACCGAATGGATCGGCTGGTTTTTTCTGCGATTTTTCCGGGTAAACAAATTCCATTTGACCGCAAAGACTTCCGTGTTTCAGCTGAAAACAGCCGGTGTCAAGAATCTTGGCGTGACATTTCATTGTTCATTGACAATACTGAAACTGTAGGAGGTGAGCACAATGAGCGATGTCGGAAAGAATATCAGAAAGTTCAGGGTTCAGCTGAATATGACCCAGGAAGAGCTTGCAGAAAAAATCCTGTCCACAAGGACCACTGTTTCCAACTATGAAACCGGCAGGTCAAACCCTGATATCGATATGCTGGTGACAATCAGTGAGGTTTTTGGCACCAGTCCGGATGTCCTGATCTATGGTTCCCGTACACCTGAAAAACAACATGGCAGGGGAAGGCTTTTTGTCATCGGCCTGGTCGCCGTGATGTTTGTATGGGTGTGTGTTTCATCCATGGTCCGGGGCAGTCTGTTTTCCGCACAGGGATTTCCCATGTATCTGAGCAATGTTTACGAGGCACTTCTCAAACCCGCA
>JAUNJW010000378.1 GCA_030533035.1 Erysipelotrichaceae bacterium | reverse complement strand
AAAGCGGAAAAATCGATGCCGGAGGGCATCGGCCGTTTCACCCAGTACGCAACACCTTTTGTCGGCGGCCCGAAACAGGCTGCCCAGGCACACAATGAACTGCAGAAACACTCCATAGAAAGATGCGGCCTGCCGATCATCATCCAGAATGAAAGCTCCACCGGTCTTGTGGCTTATGGGGCGACTGTTTTCCCGATCCCGCTTGCCCTGGCGGCCACATGGGAAGACAGGCTGTCCAATGAAATGGGAAAAGTCATTGCCGATGAAGGCAGAGCCATCGGTGCCAAAGTCATGATGAGCCCGGTCGCCGATGTGGCCAGGGATTCCAGATGGGGCAGGGTCGGCGAAACGTTCGGCGAGGATCCGATGCTGGCGGGCAGAATGTCAGCGGAAGAAGCCAAAGGAATCCAGGGAGATGATTATACAAAACGGTGTGCTGCTTTAGCCAAACACTGGGTTGCCTACGGCGTTTCCGAAGGCGGCATCAACTGCGCCACCATCAACATCGGTCCCAAAGAGATCAAGGAAGTCTATGCCGCTCCGTTTGCGGCAGCGATTAAGGAAGCCGACATGCAGGGCATCATGGTGACCTATTCCGATATCGACGGCAGGCCGATGTCCGTCAACGACGAATATACGCAGAAAGTGCTCAGGGAAGACCTCGGCTTCACCGGCACAGCGGTCTGTGACGGCCTCTCCATTCCCCGTGTCATAGAGACCCAGGGCATGTTCAGGGACCGCGAGGAACTGGCGGCTGCCGCTCTGAAGGCAGGCATCGACGCCGACACCATGATGACAACTGTCTACAATCACATTCCCGACGGCGTCAGAAACGGCGTCATCGATGAAAAGGATCTCGATGAATGTGTTCTGAGAATCCTTCAGCAGAAGGAGGAATTCGGCCTGCTCGATGATCCGTACATCGATCCTGAAAAGGCGGAAGAAGTCTTTGACAATCCGGAAGCGGACGCCCTCAGCGAAGAGATCGCCGCGAAGTCACTGGTACTGCTGAAAAATGACGGCACGCTTCCCTTAAAGAAAGACATGAAGAAGCTGGCAGTCATCGGCCCGTTCGCGGAAAGACTCGGCTCCATGTTCGGCGGCTATGCCTATCCGTGCATGATGAGCGGATTCATCGGCTCACTGCTGGATCCGGCAGGAGCGCCGATTCACATGGAAGGCTTCGCGGATATGATCCGCAATATGTTTGACGTCGATTCCATGATGGCAAAACTCAACCGGGATCCTTCAAAGGAGTATCAGGAAAACCTGAATACCTGGCTGAAGGAAGACTATGGCATGACCACCCTGACGGAAGAACTCCGCAATGTGCTGAAGGGAACAGAAGTCACTTATGCCTTCGGCCCGCATAACAATTCTCAAAACTGGAAGGAAGAAATCCGGGAAGCAGTGAAAACCGCAGAAGACGCGGATGTGATCTTAATGGCTCTCGGCGAAGTGACCGGCTTCGGTCCCGACGCCACCAGCGGCGAAGGCACAAACAACCCGGATTTAAGACTGCCGGGGTATCAGCAGCAGCTCCTGGAAGCCTGCGCGGAAACAGGAAAACCGGTTGTCATGGTTCTCTTCAGCGGCAGGCCGCTGGCCCTTGGCGAAGCGGAACCTTTATGCAATGCCATCCTGGCCGCATGGTATCCGGGACCCGCGGCGTCCAGGGTTGTCACAAAAGCCCTCACCGGCGAAATCAATCCGGGCGGCCGTCTGCCTGTCACATTCCCGCGGATTTCCTCCCAGTGCCCGCTGTATTTCGGCACAATGACAGGAAG
>JAUNJW010000014.1 GCA_030533035.1 Erysipelotrichaceae bacterium | reverse complement strand
ATTCTGGACGGTTTCTGGTTGGGGTTGCAGCCGTATTTCAGTTCGAGTTCCTTAGCCATGGTTCTTATTCCTCCTCATGCTTGTTATAGATTCTTGTCTCTGTGTCGCCTGTTTCGATATCGATGGCTCTTGTAAACAGGGAAACCTTGTTGTCTTTGTTCAGTGATGCCCAGACCTTGTCGCTCCATTCGTCAAACGGCATCTTTTCCATTTCCCATAAAACCGGCTCGCCTTCGAAGGAAGGAATCGGATTGCCGTTTTCACGGTATGTATGGATGATGTGGCCGCAGCCGTTCAGCTCGTTTGTGAAATCGAAGAACTGTCTGTGGGTGCTGTCCGGATTGCCGTCCGCGCTCTTGAGAATTGACATCTGATAGGAGCCGCCTTTGACTGCGGCGGAGATTCTCGGAGTCCAGTTGGGTCCGTCCGGTTCATAAGTTCTTGTGCGCAGGGCGTCTTCGAAGCTCTTGCCTGCTGCCATGAAATCATAAATGGTATCTGTCTGATCGCCGTTGGTGACGATGGTTGTGTCTTCAAATACTCTGACCGGCGCGTAGATGATCAGGGAAGGATCCTTCATTTTGGAAGGATCATACGCTTCCGTGCGGATGCCTTCGCCTTCAGTGACGAAGATTCTGTTTCTGCTGTTTTCGCTTCTGCCCATGATGAAGTAGGCGATGCGCATCTTCTTTCCGCAGGGTGTTCTGCCGACGGCGATGCCGCGGCCGGGATATTCGTTTCCGCTGAGATAATCAAATAAGTTGACTGCCTTCATGTTTATTCCTCCTCACTCAGTCTGGCTGCCACCAATTCCGCTGCCTGGGGCAGAAGAATCCATTCAGCCTGTTCCATAACTCTTCTCTGAAGTACTTCGGGTGTATCCCCCTCTTCGATGGCGACTGCCTTCTGCAGCAGAATCCGGCCGCCGTCGGGGATTTCGTTGACCAGATGCACAGTGGCACCGGTGACTTTGACGCCTCTTTCCAGGGCCGCTTCATGGACTTTGAGGCCGTAGAAGCCTTTGCCGCAGAAGGAAGGAATCAAAGAAGGATGAATATTGATAATTCTGTCCGGGTAAGCCCTGATGACTGTTTCCCCGAGAATGCTCAGGAAACCGGCCAGAATCACCATGTCAATCTGATGGGCTTTCAGGGTTTCGACAATCGCCTCGTCGAACGCCTGCTGGCTGTCATAATTCTTTCTGGCGACAACTGCGCTTTCAATGCCGGCCTTTGCGGCTCTTTCCAGCGCGTAGGCTTTGGCATTGCTGGCAACGACGAGCGTGATTTTTCCGTGCGGGATCTTTCCTGCTTTTTCAGCGTCAATCAGCGCCTGCAGGTTTGTGCCGCCGCCGGAGACCATGACTGCGATTCTTGTCATGTCAGTTTTCCTCGATGATGACCGAATGGTCACCTTCCTTCATTTCACCGATCACGGAAGCTTCAATTCCTTCCGCCCTGAGGATTTCCACAGCTCTTGCGGCGTCTGCGGGATCCACGATCGCGATCATGCCCACCCCCATGTTGAAGGTGTTGTACATGTCATGCTCGGGAATGTTTCCGGTTTCCTGGATCAGGTCAAAGACCGGCAGAACTTTCCATGTGCCCTTGTGCACCACGGCGCTGAGGTTCTTCTCAAAGGCACGGGGCATATTTTCATAGAAGCCGCCGCCGGTGATGTGGGCGATGGACTTCACTTTCACTTCCTCAAGAAGCTTCAGGACAGGTTTGACATAGATTTTTGTCGGAGTAAGCAGCACTTCGCCGAGCGGCTTTCCGAGCCTGTCTTCATATTTATATAAGGAATCGCTGTTCTCGATGTCGAAAACCTTTCTGACCAGCGAGAAGCCGTTGGAATGGACGCCGCTGGAAGGCAGGGCGATGATGACGTCGCCGGCTTTGACATCCGCCTTGTCGAGAATGTTTTTCTCATCGATCATCCCGACCGAGAAACCGGCCAGGTCGTATTCATCTTCCTTCATCAGGCCCGGGTGTTCAGCGGTTTCACCGCCGATCAGGGCAGCGCCTGACTGGACACAGCCCTCAGCCACACCCTTGACGATCTGTTCGATCTTTTCCGGGATGTTTTTGCCGCAGGCGATGTAATCCAGGAAGAACAGCGGCTTCGCGCCGGTGCAGATGATGTCGTTGACACACATCGCAACGCAGTCAATGCCGACTGTATCGTGTTTATCAAGCATAAAGGCCAGCTTGACCTTTGTGCCGACGCCGTCTGTGCCTGAGACAAAGACAGGTCTTTCCATATTTTTCATATCCGGCGCAAACATTCCGCCGAAGCCGCCGATCGAATCCAGCACCTGCGGTGTCGTTGTGCGGGCAACATGTGATTTGATCAGTTCCACCGATCTGTATCCGGCTGTAACATCAACGCCGGCTGCCTTATAGCTGTCACTGTAACTTTTTTCCATCTGCCGATTTCTTCCTTTCTCTTAATATCAAAAGCCGGGTTTCCGGCCTTTCCTGGTTTTTAACGGGCGAGTTTTTCCTGCAAAGCCGCGTCCTTGCCAAGAACGGTCTGCTTCTGTGCTTCGCGGTCTGCCGCGATCTTTTCAGCCAGTTCATCATCGCCGAGGGCGAGAATTTCCGCTGCCAGATATGCCGCGTTTTTGGCGCCGTCAATTGCCACGGCGGCCACCGGGATGCCGGAAGGCATCATGACTGTCGCCAGCAGCGCATCTGTGCCTTCAAGAACAGCGGATTTCAGCGGGACGCCGATCACAGGCAGGGTTGTGTGGGCGGCCAGGACACCGGCCAGAGCCGCTGCCATGCCGGCGCCGGCAATGATGACGCCGAAGCCGGCAGCCTTCGCGTTCTGCGCAAAGGAAGCTGCTTCTTCAGGTGTGCGGTGAGCGGAGTAAACGTGTGCTTCAAAAGGAATGCCGTAGTCTTCAAGAACCTTGAAGGCTTTTGACATAACGGGCAGATCGCTGTCTGATCCCATAATCACTGCTGCTTTTTTCATATCGTCCTCCTGTCAAAAAACAGCCTGTGGGTATCCCAAAGGCTGTATCATGCATTTTCTGAGTCTGCTGATGAAAACACGCCTGCGCGTGCAAAACATCCGCAGTGTCTTTTTACTTCTTTTGTCTGGAGAGTCACAACAACAGACGCCATAGCTCCATCCTTCCAACCCGACCGGGTTTCAGTTACCAAACTGAAGTGCACACTTATATTAACAAATTAATCCTGAATGTAAAGCGGTTGTTAACTGTTTTCCTGACTCTCGGAAGCGCGCCGGAGGCGGCGGCGCACCCGGTTGATATGGCGTTCAAAACTGCCGCTGTTGAGCAGCTGGGCAATCACCAGCTGGGAAAGGGTTGACACCGTGCAGGAGCTCTCGGAAATCTTTTCCAGGAAAGCTTCGGTATCATCCGCCGGCAGGATCATATATCCGACCCTGACCGAAGGACCGATTGTTTTGGTGAATGTATTCAGATAGATGACGTGATGATGCGGCTCCATGGAAAACAGGGTCTGCTGTGCCTTGAGAAACGGCGAGAATTCCGATTCGTAGTCATCCTCGACGAGAATGCCGCCGCGCTGCTTTGCCCAGCGTATGTATTCCAGGCGCTTGGAGACGTCGGCGGAACGGCCGGACGGATAGCTGTGATACGGCGTCACATGCAGCACTTCGGCTTCTGTTTTCTGCAGTTCGCCGCTGCGGATGCCGTTGGCGCCCAGTTTCAGTCTTTCCACCCTGACATCGTTGTTTTCATACATGCGGCTGATATTTTCATAGCACGGATCCTCAATCCCGTAGATCCTTTCGCGGCCAAGAAGCTGGACGATCAGGGAATACAGGTATTCAGACCCGGCGCCGATCACCACCTGGGCAGGGCTGACCTGCATGCCGCGGGAACGGTTGAGATAGGAAGCGATGGCTGTCCGGATTTCCGCGCATCCCCTGCCCTCGGTCCGGCCGAGTATTTCCGACTGTTTTTCCGCCAGCACCCGGCGGACAGTGGAGCTGTAGGCGGAAAACGGAAAGACATCCGCCTCAAAGGTAAAGTCCGGCTTTGCGCCCGCGTCTGTTTTTTCCACATGGATCAGGTCGCTGTCACGGTAAATGACATAGCATCCGCTGCGGGGGCGGGATTCGATATAGCCTTCCTCCAGAAGGAGCTCATAGGCGTGTTCCACCGTAATGACACTGATCCCCTTTTCTTCCGCCATCTGCCTTTTGGAAGGAATCCTGGCGCCATAGGAAAAAGCGCCGTCCACGATCTGATTGCGGATTTCTTCATATATCTGCATGTAACGGACATTTCTTTTTGCCATCTAGCGTCCCTGTTCCTTTTTATATGTACTGATCTGTTCTTCGATCAATGAGTAGTCTCTTTCAAACAGCGCGGCTGAGATTTCCCGGTGCAGGTCCTGCTCATCCAGCTTTTCCAGCAGCTTCTGCTGCACGAACTGCTTGGATTTCTGCTTATAGGCCGGCAGGCTGTATTTTTCCTGTATAGCCGCCAGTTCCGGCCGCCATAAAAGAGTCAGCTTTTTCTCAATGACCGGCTTCGGATTGGGGAACGGTTTCCTCAACTCATAGAAATCCACTTTCCCGTTTTCTTCTTCCGCGATGATAATCCCCCACCAGGCCGGCACATGTTCACTGACATGAAGGGCATGCCTGGAGCCTGCCACGATGTAATTCCTGTCGAAATACCGGTTGTAATATCTGACCTGTCCCCTGAGTCTTTCATAGGTATCGGCATCGCTTTTGATCTCGATGCCGGTGATTCTGTCATCGGTGACCATCAGGGCGTCCGCCCTGGATTTTCCGGTGACAACCTCCTCAAGAATACGGACCACGCCGTACTCCTGTTCGAGAAATTCAAAAAGCGGTTCACGGATATCCCTGTCGAGTAAAATCATACACAAACATATTAGCATGTTCCTTTTTCTTTCACCCGTTATGGCTTAAGATTAAAGGCACATAACAGTATTTGCACGAGGTAATTTATGACAAAAGCATTCAGGTATCTCAGACCTTTCTGGCTGTCGGTGATTGCGATTGTCGCCCTTGTTTTTGCCCAGGTGCAGGCGGATCTGGCCCTGCCGGATTATATGTCCCGGATCGTCACCTACGGCATACAGTACGGCGGCATCACGAGCTCCGCGCCGGAAGTTCTGAGTGATGCGACAGCCTCCCGCATGAAGTTCTTCATGAGTGCGGAAGATGAGGAAGCCTTTGCGTCTTCCTACCGCAAAGTCTCAGCCGGCGATCCGGCGTTTCCTGCCGGAGTGACCGCTTCCCGGGATGTATGGGTACTCGAAAATACCGCCGTTACAGCCGGCATGGAAAAAGCCTTCCTGCTGACCTCGCTCATCAATTCCGGCATGGGTGACACCGACCCGGAAATGATCTGGGCTATGCTGGAAGCCAATCCGGCCGCGGCACAGCAGATCGCTGAGCAGGCGGAAAGCCGCATGGACGGCTATACCGACGACAACCTCAAAGCTGTCAGGATCATGATGGTGAAAAGCGAGTATGCGGCCCTCGGCATGAATACGGAAAAGATCCAGAATGATTACATTCTTCACGAAGGCCTGATCATGCTCGGCATTGCCCTGCTGGCTTCACTGGCGGCGATGGCGTCTTCCTATCTGGCAGCCCGGACAGCGACCGGCGCCTGCCGCAACATGCGTGATGATATCTTCGCCCGGGTGGAATCATTCTCCGCCGAAGAATTCTCCCGCTTCTCGACCGCTTCGCTGATCACAAGAACGACAAACGATGTCCAGCAGGTCCAGATGATTATCACGATGATGCTGAGAATTGTCCTGTTTGCGCCGATGATGGGCCTGACGTCCCTGTTCAAGGTGCTGCGCTACCGGAATCTGGCTTCCGTGCTGGGCTGGGCGGTGCTGCTGATGATCGCGCTGATGATCATCACCTACTCGGTGACAATGCCGAAGTTCCGCATTGTCCAGAAGATGGTAGACCGGCTGAATCTCGTCATCCGCGAACAGCTGGAAGGCATGCTGGTCATCCGCGCCTTCAACAACCAGGAAACAGAAGAAAAACGCTTTGATGAAGCCAACTCGGATCTGACAAAACTGAATATTTATCTGAACCGGGTTATGGCTGTCATTTCACCGCTCATGACATTCATCATGAGCACTGTCTCGATCCTGATCATCTGGATCGGCGCCAGGCAGATTGACCTGGGCGCGATGCAGATCGGCGACATGATGGCATTCCTGCAGTATTCCACGCACGTGCTGATTTCCTTCATGATCGTCGCGATGATCTTCATCATGATCCCGCGCTCCGCCGTTTCGGCAAAACGTATCTTTGAAGTTCTGGAAACAGAGCCGGTCATTCATGATCCGCAGAATCCGAAAGAAGTTCCCGGGGGCGAGCAGACAGTTCTGTTTGACCATGTCAGCTTCCGCTATCCCAAGGCGGAAATGAATGTTCTTGAAGATATCACCTTTGAGGCAAAGCCCGGCGAAACCGTCGCCTTGATCGGTTCCACCGGCTCCGGCAAATCGACTCTGATCAACCTGCTGCCCAGATTCTTCGATGTGACGGAAGGCGCTGTCCGCTATGGCGGCACGGATATCCGTGAATTTACCCAGAATGATCTGCGTGACCTGATCGGATATGTCCCCCAGAAAGGAATCCTTTTCTCGGGAACTGTCGAGTCCAATCTGCGCTACGCGGATGAAAACGCCTCTGACGAAGCCATTGAAAACGCCCTGAAAGTCTCCCAGGCGGAAGAATTTGTCAGCCGTATGGAACACGGGCTCCAGGAGCCGATCGCCCAGGGCGGCACCAATGTCTCCGGCGGTCAGAAACAGAGACTTTCCATCGCCAGGGCACTGACCAAGCAGGCGAAGATCTTTATCTTTGACGATACCTTCAGCGCCCTTGACTACCAGACGGACGCCCGTCTGCGTGAAGCGCTGAACAAGATGATCGCCAGAAACAGATCAACAGTATTCATCGTTGCCCAGAGAATCAGCACAATCATGCACTGCGACCGGATCATTGTCCTGGATCAGGGCAGAATCGCAGGCCAGGGAAAACATGAAGAGCTCATGAAAAACTGTCAGGTTTATCAGGAAATCGCCCTGTCACAGCTGAGCCGGAAGGAGCTGGGTTATGAGTGAGAGAAGAAATAACACAGCCAGAAGAGGACCCGGCGGACCCGGCCGCGGAATGGTGGCCGGCGACAAAGCCAAAAACTTCAGGGGAACCATCGTCAAGCTGATCCGCTACATGCGGCCGTTCTATCTGCAGATTATCCTGATTATTCTGCTCGCAGTCTGTTCCACAGTCTTCGGCATCATCGGTCCGAAAATCCTCGGATCTGCCACAACCGCCCTGGCGGAGGGACTTGTGGCCAAGTATTCCCGCACCGGTGACATTGATTTTGTCAGAATCGGCAATATTCTGAAACTGCTGTTCGGGCTTTATGTGGCTTCCGTCATCTTCAACTATTTCCAGGGCTGGATGATGGCCGGCGTCACCCAGAAAATCACCTACCGTCTCAGGAAAGAAATTTCCGAGAAAATCAACCGGATGCCTCTGAAGTATTTTGACACCATGACCCATGGTGAAGTGCTTTCCAGAGTCACCAATGACGTCGCGACCGTTTCCCAGTCGCTCAACCAGTCCATCCAGCAGGTATTCACGTCCGTTGTCACCATCTGCGGCGTGCTGTATATGATGATCTCCATCTCCTGGCAGATGACCCTGATGGCGCTGATCGTTGTGCCTCTTTCCGGCATGGCGGCCGCAGTTGTGGTCATGCATTCCCAGAAATACTTCCGGGCCCAGCAGGCCACCCTCGGCAATGTCAACGGACATATCGAGGAAATGTATGGCGGCCATACGGTCATGAAGGCATTCAACGGCGAGGAGAAATCCATCCGTGAGTTCAGGAAACTGAATTCGAAACTGTATGACGCCTCCTGGCGGGCTCAGTTCATGTCCGGACTGATGCAGCCGATCACAAACTTCATCGGCAACGTCGGCTATGTCGGCTGCTGTGTTCTCGGCGGATATCTGGCGGTCCACAAAGGACTGGCCATCGGTGACATCCAGGCATTCATCCAGTATGTCAGAAACTTCAACCAGCCGATCACCCAGACAGCCCAGATTATGAACATCCTGCAGTCCACCGCGGCAGCGGCGGAAAGAGTCTTCGAATTCCTGGAGGAAGAGGAAGAATCTCCCGATACAGAAAATCCTCTGAACATCCGCGATGAAAACGGCGCGGTCAATATCAGGGGCAGCGTTACATTCGAGGATGTGGTATTCGGATACAATCCGGAGACTGTCATCATTCATGACTTCTCAGCCTATATCAAGAGAGGTTCCCAGATCGCCATCGTCGGTCCGACCGGCGCCGGCAAGACAACCATTGTCAAGCTGCTGATGCGCTTCTATGAACTCAACAGCGGTCATATTTACATTGACGGCAAAAAGACAACGGATCTGACCAGAAAGGATCTGCGCGACTGCTTCGGCATGGTTCTCCAGGATGCCTGGCTCCATACCGGGACAATCATGGACAATATCCGCTACGGACGCACGGACGCCACTGACGAGGAAGTTGTCAAAGCAGCTGAGGAAGCGTATGTCGACCACTTCATCCGGACTCTTGAAAACGGATATCAGACTGAGATCAATGAGGAATCCACCAACATCTCACAGGGTCAGAAGCAGCTGCTCACGATTGCCCGCGCATTCCTGAGCGACCCGAAGATCCTGATTCTCGACGAAGCCACTTCATCGGTTGACACCAGAACGGAAATCCTGATCCAGAAAGGCATGGAAAAACTGATGAAGGGCAGAACATCCTTCGTGATTGCCCACCGTCTTTCCACGATCCGCAACGCGGACATGATCATCGTCATGGACCATGGCGATATCGTTGAAATCGGAAGGCATGAAGAACTGCTTGAAAAAGACGGCTTCTACGCGAAACTGTATAATTCACAGTTTGAACAGGCTGCCGCATGAGAGCTTCCTTCGGGAAGCTTTTTTGGTGGTATAATGCCCTCATGAGCGCAAAGAAAAGAAAACGCAGAAAAATCAGGCCTTCAATCCTGATCAGCCTGGAAGTCCTGGCAGCCCTGATTCTGGTGGCTGCCGGTCTGATGATCTTCCGGAAGAAACAGCCGGAACAGCAGGCAGACGTGCAGAAAGAAACAGCTGCTGACACAAAAAAGCAGGAATCCCTGCCGCTGAAGACACCGGAACCTGAGCCGGAAGAATACTCCGCTTCCCTGTTCATGCTGGGAGACGCCCTGGTGCAGATCAACAACTCTGAGTATGCAAGGCAGGCAGACGGCTCCTATGACTGGCATCCGATGATGGACGGCATCACCGGCCTGGCCGCGGATTATGACCTGTCCTTCTATAACCAGGAATGTATTCTCGGCGGCGATGAACTGGGAATCACTCCCTTCCCCCACTTCAACTGCCCGCAGTCATTCGGCGACTATATGATTTCCAAAGGTTTCAATCTGGTCTCCACCGCCAACAATCATTCCCTTGATAAGGGAGCGGCTGGCGTGGAGGGCTCTGACGCCTACTGGAAAGCACATCCTGAAATTGTGACCAACGGGATTTTCACCTCCCAGGAAGACCACGACGCTTCCATCATCCATGAGATCAACGGGATCAGATATGCCTTCACCGCATGGACATATGACATGAACGGCAATCTCTGTCCGGAAGGAAGAGGATACATGGTCAACCAGTACCGCGGCTATGAAAATGAACTGCTCGACACTGTGCGCAGAGCGGATCAGGAAGCTGATTTTGTGATTGTCTCCATGCACTGGGGAACTGAATATACCCACAATCCCGATGAGGAACAGCTGCGGCTGGCACAGCAGCTGGCCGATGCCGGCGCTGACCTGATCATCGGCAACCACGCCCATAACATCCAGCCGGTGGAATGGCTGAATGACGGTAAAACTCTCTGTTTCTATGCCCTGGGCAACCTGATCAACGGCCAGGATTTCCCGGATTATACAACTTACGACGACGTCAATACAGGCATGGGCGCTTCCCTTGTCCTGAATAAAACCGTCATGCCGGACGGCACAGTGACAACATCCATCTCGGACGTCAGGATTGATCTGCTGTACACCTGGACAAACAACTATGAAACCTTCGGCAGTGTCTGGTACAGCGATCTCAATGATTCCATCTTCCCGGGATATCAGGGCTTCTACCAGTCGCTGATCGACAATGTGGTCCACGCCTACGATGACTCATTCACGATCGGGTTCAACTGAATCATTTGAAAAATACGGGGTTTTCCGTTTTTGCGGGAAACCTTTTTTTATATTTTTCACTGCTGTGGCACATCCTTAAAGATCAGAGGATATACGGATCCTGCATGTTTCCGATATGATGAAGAAAAGGAGGTATACGGATGGAGTATATTGCCCAGATATGCACAGGCGGCTGGACTCAGCAGAACTATACTGCTGAAGAGATCATTGCGCGCCTGGAAAAAATCACAGAAATGATCCCGCTGAAGAGTGTCATCATCGGCTGGAATACAGACCGCAGTCTTTATGAAAAAACAGGAAAGTGGCTTCATGAACATGGAGTGGATATGCTGCTGTGGCTGCCTGTCTTTTCAGAAACCGCCGATCTGAAGGAAGCGGATGAAGCGGTGGATCTCTGGAATCAGTCTTCCGGAAGGGTCGAACTTTCAGAAGGTGAAAACTTCTCGTTCTGCTGTCCGTCTTCCGGAAGAAACATTCAGAACACAATCGACATCTATGAGGAGTATTTCTCCGGCTGCGGGTTTGACGGCGTCTTTCTCGACAAGATCCGCACCCAGTCATTTGCCGGCGGCGTCAGCGGGGTACTGAGCTGCGGCTGTGAACTCTGTCAGATTGAGGCAATGAAAAGAGGATTCTCGCTTGAAAGATTCAGACTGGCTTATGAAAAGAAAAAAGACCGTCTGTTTGATGTTCACGGCTATGACCCGGAAAAAGGATATGTATTTGCCAATCCCATGATGTCAGCTTTCCTGCAGACAAAATCCAGAATAGTCGCAGACGCGGTCAACGGCCTGTGCAGATATTTCAGGCAAAAAGGACTGATTGTCGGCCTGGATCTCTACGCTCCCCTGTTCAGTCCGTTTGTCGGCCAGGATTATGAGCTGCTGGCCTGTGAAGCGGATTTCATCAAACCGATGATGTACCGCAAAACAGATGCGCCGGCCGGGATCGGCTATGAATATAATGTGCTGAAAAACGCACTGCCTGAGGCAGAAGGATATGAACTGCCTGAAATGGACAGGAAATTCCTCACAGATCAGCTGAACACATTCCGGAATCTTCCCATAAAGAAATATCCGGGAATTGAAATCAATTACCGCAAAGACATTGCCCGCACAGATCCGGAATATATCCGGGACTCCATGCAGACGCTGCGTGAATGCGGCATGGACGGGGCGGTGCTTGCCTGGGATGTCATGCTTGCGCCGGACAGCCACCTGGAAGCCGCATTGATTTCCGATTAAAAAAAACCTGTATTGCCCGATCACGGATGCAGGACAGTCAATCTTAAAAAGCTGCGGCTGCAGCTTTTTTACTATGAGATGTGTTCTGATCGTTCAGATTTCATACAGTACTTTCCGCATGATTTCCAGCATAACCCTGCGGGTGGCAAATCTGTCGAGCCACTCACAGATCAGATCTTTTATCGGCTCCCGTCCGCCCGGGATTTCTGCGGCGGCATACATGTATTTCTGCATTTCTTCGTAAAGCGGGCGGCTGGCATGCTGTTCGCTCAGTCTTCTCAGATGCAGAAGATACATTTCCAGAAGTTCCTGCGGGTAAAGGTCCTGAAGTTCCTTACGGTATATCTCAACTGTCTGCACCGGACAGCCGGCAAGTGCTTTCAGAAGCCTGTCATACAATTTTTCATCATGGAATATTTCGATCTGTATTCCGGGATTGTTTTCAATGATCCGCTCACGGATTGGGATCCATTCCTCAGGAGTACACATAGGGCGCAATCTTTGAACATATTCCTTCGTATTGCCTCTGCCTCCGGTCGCCAGAAGCGTAAGTGCTGCTTTGACATGTTCTGTATCCTTTTTCTTTTCATACGCCTTCAGAAGATCTGTCAGCAGATTATATCTTTCCCGGTTTTCTGATATTTTACTGTACAGGTCTTCAAGAATGGTGATTTCAGCATCGGTATCTCCTCTGCGGCGGGCTTCATCCAGCCTGATTTTCTTTACCGGCAAAATGTCTTCATGTTCATTCAGCCATGTTTCATATTCCCGGGTGCCGCGGCCCATACGCACCAGAAGATCTGTGTACTTATCCAGAAGTCTCCTGAGAGTCCACTCGTTCATTTCCGGATTGCTTAATTCAGACTTTACCTTTTCCAGCATGGACTGCAGATATTTTAGGTCATCGAAAGAATGCTCAAGAATTGTGTCGATGCTGTCAGAGCAGATCAGCGTGTCTGAAATGCGCTGCATGCCAGTGAACCATTCATGTATTTTATCCCGTTCTTCTTCTGAAGCCATATGGACAATCCGGTCCCAGTATCCTTCAATTTCTGATGCGATCATTCCATGTTCCCCGGAAGATCCATCCATCTCAACATGATTCAGAACTGCAAAAGCTTTTTTCGTAACTTCAAATGCGGTCATATATTCACCGCGGTCAAGCATTGGCTCAAGATTATCAGTCAGACATTCTGTAAAGGCTTCGACATAATCAAAACCACTCCGCCAGTCAATGCAGCCGTCTCTGTCTCCGATATCGTATGCCAGGCTGTCAAGAATCATGCCAATCCGTCTGACATCATCCAGTCCCGCCGGTGTTTTCCGGTAGCGGGCCGAGATTCTGTCGCGGTATGCTCTGTTTTCTTTCGTAATATCGGCAAGTTCAGAACGGAGCTGTTCCTCATTCATTGAATTGAGTATATCTTCAATGCTTTCGCCGTTCTCTTCTGCCGGATTCTCCGTGAAATCATCATTTTCAAGCGCAAAAAGAAGTGCTGCCATATGCTTGCAGTAATTGCCGCCTTCCGCATAGGGACAGGTGCATTCCATATCTTCTACGGTATCGCCATCCATTATGACTGAGACATCATAATCATATGTACCGTGTGCGACTGCTTTCCAGCCATCCTTTGTTTTTTGAATATGACTGATCCCGTCACTATAGTAAACGTCCTCACCGCGTTCAAGAATGACCGGTCTGAACAGATACTTCCAACTGCCGTTCATACGATGCTCCTCCTCTTCTGTTTTAATCATACTGTATTTTCTAAGATGACATATACATTGCGGTGTATACAAAAAAACCGCCGTAAAGGCGGTAAAAGTCAGTCGGCCGTATCCGCGTCAAGCGCTACGGTAAGTTTATAATCCGGATATGCCTCCAGAACAGCGGCACATACCTGCTGCCAGACGGCATTTCTGTCCGGTGCCTTGAAGTCGACAACCGCGTCAAAGCGGATTGTCTTTTCTTTCAGATCGCAGTAGAAGCCGTGAATCTGAAGAACATGGTCAATTTCACTGACAATTCTGCGGATGTTTTCATATATCTTCGCAGACTCATCATTCTTTGTGTTGTGTGAGTAGAATCCCACAGCGGTCAGAGCGACATGGTGTTTTGCGAACACACGCTTTTCAATGGTTCTGGTCATCACATCGAGCTGATCTGCTGTCATGGTGTCGGGAACCTCGACATGAACGGAGCCCATCATTCTGTCAGGGCCGTAATCATGCAGGAAGAGGTCATAGGCGCCTCTTGCCCCTTCGACTGAAGCGACAGTTGCCTTGATTTCCTTGGAGAGCTCCGAATCAACCCGTTCCCCCAGCATTCTGCTGATCATGTCACTGAGCATTTCGATGCCGCTTTTGATAATCACAACTGAAATCACAGCTGCCAGATACGCTTCCAGTGAGAGGCCTGTCATCATGAAGAGGACAGCCGCCACCAGTGTCGCCGAGGAGATCACCGCGTCATTTGTCGCGTCTTCTCCGCTGTTGACCAGGGAATCGGAATCCACTTTCTCACCGACGCCTTTGACATATCTGCCAAGCAGGATTTTGACAGCGACGCCAGCCGCGATAATGATCAGCGATACAACAGAATAATCCGGTGTTTCCGGCGTGATGATCTTTTTGACAGATTCCACCAGTGAGGTGACGCCGGCATAGAGGACAATCACGGAAATGATTGTGGCACTGAGATATTCAATCCGGCCATAGCCGTACGGATGTTTTGAATCCGGCTTTTTTGAAGCCAGCTTTGTGCCGATGATCGTGATCAGGGAAGACAGGGCGTCGGAAAGGTTGTTGACGGCGTCGAGCACAACGGCGATCGATCCGGCAAGTATGCCGACAGCTGCTTTGAACGCAGCCAGGAAAAGGTTGGCCGCGATTCCGATAATGCTTGTTCTGACGATGATTCCCTCACGGGACATTTCTTCATTCTTCATTGTCATAAATCGCTCCTTCCAGCAGCAGATGCAGGATGCGGTAGAGATCCGCCGCATCTTTTTCATTTAAATGAATACATGAACCGACTGAGGAAGGAATATTCAGACATTTTTCACGCATGGCCCAGCCCTGCTCTGTCAGAGTGATTCTGACAATGCGTTCATCTTCTTTTGATCTTGTTCTTTTCAGCCAGCCCTTTTCTTCCATTTTTTTCAGAAGCGGGGTGAGTGTTCCGGAATCAAGATAGAGCTTTGTACAGATCTCAGAAACCGTCTGGTCGTCCTGCTCCCACAGGGCCATGAAGACAATATACTGTGTGTATGTGATTCCCAGCTCCTTGAAGAGCGGGGTATATCTGGCAGTTACCTTTCTGGCAGCCGCGTACAGCGGGAAACAGATCTGATGATCAAGCCGCAGACAATCATATTTTTCGGACATGTTACTTGTTCCTGTTCTTTTCGGCCAGATAATTCACAGCGGAAAGGGCAGCGGTATTGCCCTGGCCGGCTGCTTTGATGTACTGGTACGGCTGGCCGGCGATGTCACCTGCCGCAAACAGGCCGGGCAGGTTGGTTCTCATCTGCAGGTCAACTTTGACTGCGTTTCCTTCCACTGCCAGACCCGGTACAAGCTGGCCGGGGAACTGAGCCGCTCTCAGGATAAAGACGCAGGCAACCTCATATTCATTCTGATCTGTGACAAGTGTGCTGACTTTCATGGCGCCTTTGATTTCAGCGGGTTTTTCCCTGACGACGATAATGTTGTCATGGGTGAAGGAAGGCTCTTCTTTATAGAGAGGCAGGTAATATACCTTTTCGCAGACTTCGCCGAGGAAGTCAGCTTCAGCTTCTTCGTCAGCGCCGCCGCCGATGACCGCGACAACCTTGCCTCTGTAAAGAGGAGCGTCGCAGGTGGCGCAGTAGCTCACACCCCTGCCGAGGAACTTTTCTTCACCGGGATACGGCTTGCCGGCGACGACGCCGCTGGCAAGAATGACAGAATCCGCTTCCGCCATTGTATTGTCACCAAGCTGAAGAGCGAAGAAGTCACCCATCGCATAGACAGAAGTGACCTTCTGCTCAGTGATGGAAATTTCCATATCTTCCAGCTGCTTAGTGAAAGCTGCGGCCATTTCCTTTCCTGTCACGGACGGCAGTCCGAGGTAGTTGAGGATCGGATGGTCAACAACCTGCATTTTGTTGGAGAGATCCTTGTTGCCGAAGAGAATGATGTTTTTATTTCTTACTTTTGCGGTAATGGCTGCTTCAAGACCGGCAGGTCCTGTTCCGATAATCGCGATGTCATAACGTGTCATAGTAAATCTCCTTTTGTCAATTTGATTGTATACAATTTAATTGGTGTTTCAAGTGTTTTGACTGCCGTTTATCGAAAAATGTGCTTTTATGCGCTGAA
>JAUNJW010000377.1 GCA_030533035.1 Erysipelotrichaceae bacterium | reverse complement strand
GGGCATGCTGGGTGTTTTCTGCCTGTTTGTCATGCCGGACGGCGTCCTGTGTGAATTCACCAGAGATTATCTGATCCTTTACAACCGGAAGAGTCCTGACTGCATGCTTGTCTACTGGGATGACATCGTCTCCTGGCAGTATGAGAAACACGCCTCGACCGACAGCCTGATCATCATTATGGTTGACGGCAGCACCGAGACGCTGGAATGCTATTCAGGAAAAATCCGCAGATATATGAAAGCTTATGTGCCGGACAAAGAAGTCAGAACCCGGACCGGGAGGATGTTATGAAAGAAAAACTCATTGATCCTGAAGCCGTCGCGCTGTGCCGCGAAGGCATGCTGTGTGAAAAGGATTATGACGATCTGACACTGATCTTTGACATGTTCGGTGACAGCACGCGTCTGAAAATCATGAGTGCCCTGTTTACCCACGAACTGTGCGTGGGCGACCTGGCAGCCCTGCTCGAAATGAGCACCAGCGCGATCAGCCACCAGCTCGCTTCACTGAAAAAGACCAAGCTTGTCACAACCAGGAAGATCGGCAAGAACGTGTACTATTCCATGGCGGATGAACATATCGAAAACATCTACCGGATGGCCCTGGAACACATCAGGGAGTAACCGTGAAGATTACAGCGATTGATTTTGAGACAGCCAACGGCAATCCTGCCAGCGTCTGCGCGGTCGGGATTTCGGTGATGGAGGATGACGGGTCGGTTGAGGAGAAGTATTATTCCCTGATCAGGCCGGAAGGCAATGTTTCCTGGTTCGCGCCGGGCAACATAGCGATTCATCACATCACCCCTCAGGATGTGGCTGACGCCCCGGATTTCCGGCAGGTGTATTCCGAAATGAAGCAGTATTTCCAGGACGCCGTCGTCGTGGCCCACAACGCCCGCTTCGACATGGGCTGCCTGCGGGCGGCCTGCCTGAATACCGGCATTCCTGTTCCTGACCTGGATTTCTTTGACACGGTGGAGCTTTCCCGGCGGGTTTTCAGGAATCTTGACCACCACCGGCTCAACGACATGTGCGATTACCTCGGCGTTGAACTGACCCACCATAATGCCTTAAGCGATTCATACGGCTGCCTGATGATTGTCGTCTCCGTCATGAATCTTTCCGGCATCTACGATCCGTTTGAACTGTGCAGCTCCTGCAATGTCCGCATCCGTCAGCTTTAAAAAAAGATGAAAAGATGCGAAAACATCGCAGTTATGAGATAATGACCTGTGTTACCTGAATGAACAGGAGGTAAAACCATGGCTACTAACTATGAAATCCTGATGAGCTGCTCACGCAAACAGATGGCGGCCTTCATCAATTCCCTGGTTAACAAGGAAGTCAGCAGATATATAGACTGGAACTCATGGCTGAGATCGGAAGATCCTGAACCTGTCTACTTCGGCACCGACGCGTTCTTCAAGGAGGACGGCGGGGAAACTGCCTGCCGCCTGCTGGAGGAAACCGAAGAAGACGGCCGTGCGATGAGATCTGTATACATGATTCTCGACAAGGGCGGGATCCGGAAGGAAACAGTACCGGCCTGGCTGGTCAGAAAAGCAGACGAGGAGTCCTATCCGGCTTCACCTCTGCCTGAGATCAGCGAGGAGGAAATCCTGCAGACCGCGACGGAATCCGATTCCATCCTGGAAGAGCTTCTGGCCGAAGCGGAGATTGCGGCAGCCGCAGCCGCAGAATCCGTGCCTGCGGAAGAACCCGCAGTCATTGAAGAAGCACCGGCTGAAACAGAGCCGCTGCCGGAAGAGCCGCAGGCGGAAGAACTTCCCGCTGAAGAGGAA
>JAUNJW010000376.1 GCA_030533035.1 Erysipelotrichaceae bacterium | reverse complement strand
CCTTCATATTCGGAAATATCATCTCCCCTGTCCTGGAGAATCTTGCACATCATTGTGTCGCAGATATTCTTGTAAAGGCCAATCAGCTGTTTTGAATATCTGTAACCGGGATATTCGCCGGCGCTGACACTGCGGAAGAATTCTTCGCCGAGATCTTCTGTTTTGTCATAGAAAAGCGTGCAGTGATCAGAAACAGCCTTGGTAAGCTGGCCGTTAAGAACTTCGTCATATTCATGAATTTTCTTCTCAACGAGCTTTCTGAGTTCATTCTCGCCATTTCCATACAGCATGTTGGGAATCGCCAGCAGGAAATAGAAGAAGGAATCTTCGTTTTCCTCAATGGAGAGTGCTCCTTTTTTTGTTGTGAACAGTGAATTCAGGTCAATCTGCGCAAGAAGATCTTCAAACCCGGTGAAATCACTGTGATAAACCATACCCCAAAGCTTGATGATCTTTGTCTTTGTTTCAATGATGGAATCCTCCGCATTGGCAATCAGATCATCGGCTGCCGCGAAGAACGCGTCCTTATCCTGGATCTGGTTGATGACAGTAATCACTCTTCTTCTCTTGTTTACACTTTTATTCATTGTGAACATGCGGATGATCAGATAGATCATAAGCGCATACATCATGACATTTATCAGCATGGACATATATATTCCCTCCTGTTTGCATTTATGTATTATACCCGATAATAAGAATTTCCCATGGAAATCACATTATTTTTAAATGTGATATCCTTTATATTAATATAGTATTCAAATACAGGATCTGAATTATGAGTGAAAACAAGGAAATCAATGAAAACGTGACAGAGACTCCGGCTGAGAATAAGGAACCTGTCAAAAAGAACCGGCTTGAAAACATGTCACCGGTAAAAGTGGGAAGAATTCTTCTGCTTGTGCTGTGTGTCCTTTTCCTGATCGGCATCTGGTTTCACAACAATCCGGTAAACGGTCCCGTCAATACAAAAGATGATGAAACCGATTCAGAAAGCGTTGACGGCGAAGCAACGCCTGAGCCTACCCCGCTTCCCAATGAACTGATTGACCCCAACAGCGTGACGGTGCTGGTCAACAAGAACCATGCCCTGCCGGCTGATTATATTCCCGCAAGCCTGGTGACCCCTTATGTCCTCAGCACATCCGACGTGATCCAGGTCAACGCCCTGGCTGCCGACCAGCTTAAGGCGATGTCGACCAAGGCGTCTGAAGAAGGCATCAATCTCTATCTGACGGCCGGTTATATCTCCTATGAAACACAGGATGACTATTTCAATGACAGAGCCGGCATGGTCGGCGAAGCCGAAGCCAACAAGGTTATTGCCAAAGCCGGATTCAGCGAACACCAGACCGGACTTGCCTTTGATTTCTCCGATGAGCCCAGCGGCACCGCGACAACAGTCGCATTCGCGGATACTCCGGCCGGCCAGTGGCTGATCGCCCATGCCTGGGAATATGGATTCATTATGCGCTATCCGGATGGCAAGGAAGCTGTCACCGGCTACTCCTATCAGCCGTGGCATTACAGATATGTCGGCGCCGATGTGGCAAAGGCTATGCATGAAATTGCGCCTGATCTCACCATGGAGGAATACTACAGCGTTAACTGAAACAGGAGAAATCCTGTTTTTTCTTTGTTTTTTCTGCACTTTTGGAACAAATCGTGTGAAATCTGCGGCATTTTCAAGCATCTGATTGACTTTTCAATATTAAAACCTTAATATATTTACGCGTTGTTTTCTACATGTAAAAAAGACTGGAGGTGGCATGTATTATGAAGAGAACATACCAGCCAAGCAAGAGAAAAACCAAAGCTA
>JAUNJW010000143.1 GCA_030533035.1 Erysipelotrichaceae bacterium | reverse complement strand
ATCCTGGCTGCCGCTGCCGTATGCGCCGTCGGTATCTGGACGTATGTGGATCAGAGAAATAAAAAAATCGCCTATGAGGCGGACATGGCGCATCTGGAAGAAAGAAACGCGGCCGCCGGAGAAATCCTGCGCTCCGTCCAGGAAGCTTATACAGATGAATAGGAAGCGTACCTGGCCATGCTGGCGGATCCGCAGTACCGCGAGGATACAGTCGGCACAACCGGCCTGCCGTTAAGCGCGATCGGCGACTCTGTCATGCTCGGCGCTGCTGACGTAATGCGTGAAACCTTTGTCAACGGCGACGTGGACGCGGCGGTCAACCGGTCCTACTATCCGCTTTACAACATCACTGCCCAAAGAACCGCAGACGGTACCCTCGGCAATCCGGTCATCATCGGCATCGGCACCAACGGCCCGCTGAAGATGAGCATCTGCGAAAGTGTCATCGAGATGTGCGGAGAGCGGGAAATCTTCTGGCTGACAACGACCAACAACTGGCAGTTCGACAACCGTGACACAATCAGCACTCTCGGTGAGGAACATGACAATGTCACCGTCATAGACTGGGACACGTATTCAGATGGTCACAGCGACTGGTTCTACCGCGACGGCATCCACCTGACGCCGGAAGGCAGAAAAGCCTATACGCAGCTGATCAGGGATACCATTACAGAAACCTTGTGGAACAAACTGCCCGAACCGGAGGATCACCGGGTGCTGATCGCCGGCACTGAGGACCTGCTGGGCGCCGTGCAGTATCTCAAGGCGGACAGCGGCACTGATATCCTGGCAGAGGCTGATCCGCAGGCGCTGAAAGAAGAGATCAGCGCCCTTGCAGAAAAGAATATCCTGCCGGAAAACATCCTGCTTGTGCTGCGCGAAAGCGAAACAGAAATCATAGCGGGTCTTGGCATTCCGGCTGAATGCAGTCTGAAAGTCATCGTCTGCGGCAGCGGGGAAACAGAACATATTCTCTTTGATCTGAACGAAGAGGAATCCCCCTTCCTGCTGGACGGGCTCCATCTGAATGATGAAACCGAAGAAAAGCTGGCTTCCCTGATCCAGAACGAAGCCGGAAAAATCCGGAAGTAAGCAGAGCGGCACATGCCGCCCTGTTTTTGTATATAAACAAAAAAATCTCCGTTTCCGGAGATCTTTGATGGTGCGGATAACAGGAGTCGAACCTGCACGAGTCTCCCCACTGACACCTGAAATCAGCGCGTCTACCAATTCCGCCATATCCGCATCGCAAGAAAGAATATACCACAACCCATTACGGTTGTCTAGATGTATTTCTGTAAAATTTTTCTTGCGTAGGCATCCCGTTCTTCGTTCCAGCCGATCAGGCAGTCTGTCTGAACGAGATATTCGTCGAGGTTTTTCATCTTCATGTCGTCGAAGATGATGAATCCCCTGAAATCATCATGGGCGAACAGATAATCCACAATATGCTCTTCCCGCGGCAGCATCGTTTCGGCGTCGGTCATGCCGCACAGCCGGATGGACGGATCCATGCCCGCCTTTTCAAGATACTCCTGGCAGTACGCCAGGCCGGCGTAGCGCCACGAGCTGGAGACAACAACCTTTACCATCGGGAAGTCACGGCAGAACCGGTTGAACCGCTGCACACATTCCCGGTTGGCAAAATCGAACTCCCTTTTCTCGAGGGCTTCCTCATACTCCGGCGTTCCTTCCAGAAGAAAGATGTTGATGACACCGTCGAAATCCAGGAACATGTAAATCACACTGTCCTCTTTCGCCCGGTTGGCGGTCATGATACTGATGAGTCTTTTTTTGTCAACAAGCCACTGGGCCTGCGTTTTCGTAGGTTCCATTTCACTTCTCCGCCTGCTGCGGGATCAGGGCTTCTGTCTTTGCATACAGCACTGACAGAATATCAATAACCAGGGGCGCAGCAGCGATGCCGGCGGCCGCCAGGAAAAAGTCCCGCCCTATAAGTGTAGCACCAAACAGATTTCCGGCAAGCAGAATCGCACCAGCCAGCAGACCTGCCATGCACAGGATCACCGCTGCCCTGAGCTTTGTCAGCGGCCGGTAGACCTTGAGAAGAGTGCAGATATAGATCGCTCCGGTGATCGATATCAGGATGCCCGAATAGCTCGTCGGGGCCAGTCTGAAGATGTTTTTCAGCACCAGGCAGCCGATGACGGCGCACATGACAGCCAATGCCGAAGGCAGCGCCCGGCGCATCGCGTCGCGCAGGAAATTGCCTTCAAATCTTGCAAAACTCGGCTCCAGCTGGAGGATTGTGGTCGGGATGCCGACGCCGCAGGCGGACAGCAGTGTCAGCTGCAGCGGCACAAACGGATAGCTGTGGGCCAGGATGATGACATAGATGGACAGAAGAACGGAGAAGCCCGTCTTGACCAGATACATCGAGGAGGCGCAGGTGATGTTGTTTATAACACGGCGGCCTTCGTCGACGATATGGGGCATTCTCGAAAAATCGCTGTCCATCAGCACAAACGAAGCGGAATCGCGCGCTGCCGGGGCACCGGCCGCCATCGCCACCGAAACATCAGCGCTCTTGAGGGCCGGGACGTCGTTGACGCCGTCCCCCGTCATCGCGACATTGTGGCCATGCCGCTTGAGCGCTTCCACGATTTCCTTTTTCTGCAGCGGCTGCACGCGGCCGAAGACAGTGTATTTTTCAACGACCTCGTCGTAGTCGGGTTCCGCCCCGAAAAGATCGATATAGTTTTCCGCCCCCTTGATGCCGGCCTTGCGGGCAATGGCGCTGACAGCGGCGGGATCGTCGCCGGAGATAACCTTGAGGGTGACGTCCTGGCGGCTGAAATAATCCATGATCTCGCGGGTGTTGTCGCGCAGTTCGTCGGAGATTGTAAAGAAAGCCAATGGTGTCAGCCCTTCCGGCTCGCCGCGCTCGGAGGACGCCAGGACAACGACGCGGATGCCCAGCTTTGAAAGGCTGACGCATTCCTCAAGCACTTCCGGATGGGAATCCGCCAGCAGCACCTGCGGGGCGCCGAGCAGATATGTCATGCCGGAAACGGTGTTTGCCGCGGAATATTTCCGTTCGCTTGAGAACGGCACAAAGCTGATGACCTCTTCATCGCTTTCGCTGCCCCAGGCTTCCATCAGGGCCGAGGATGTCGCGTTGTGCGCTTCGGTCGCCTTCAGGAGCGTTCTGAGGGCTTTGAGGGCTGTTTCTTCATCTGGGTCACCAAGGAGATGCATTTCCTCCGCCTTCATTTTTCCCTTTGTCAGGGTGCCTGTCTTGTCCAGGCACAGGGTGTCGATTCTGGCCAGCGATTCAATCGAATACAGATCATGGACCAGCACCTGGCGGCCGGACAGCCTTATGGTCGAAACAACCAGGGCAGCCGAGGTCAGTACAACCAGGCCTTCCGGAATCATGCCGACCACCGCCGCGACGGTGGAAAGCGCGGAATCCTGCCAGGTCATGCCGGTGCGCAGCCACTGGGTCAGGAAAATGATGATTCCCGTGGGGACAATCATGACGGAGATGATTTTCAGCAGCTTTTCAATTTCGGAAGCCAGCTGGGAACGGGAACGGCGGAATTTCTTTCCTTCCTGCATGATGATGGCGGCGACGCTGTTTTCGCCGACACGGGAGACAACTGCCTCCGCCCGGCCGGCGGTGATGATGGTGCCGGCGTAAATCGCGGCCCCTTCCTCCTTGATGACCGTGTTGGACTCACCGGTCATCAGGCTTTCGTTGAGCTCGAGCGTACCGGCGACGATACGGCCGTCAGCGGGAACCTCGAGGCCGGCGGAAAGGCTCATCAGATCGTCCATGACCAGTTCTTCCGGCGGGATATCCTGCCATCTGCCGTCCCGTCTCACCCGGACCGGCTCCTCATTGAGGATTTCCATTTTCCGCAGCAGGCGGCGGGCCTTGATTTCCTGCCAGATGCCCATGACCGTATTGATGATGACAGTCATATAAAACAGGCTGTTCGCCTGTTTTCCGGTCAGTAAGACAATCACAAAGAGGACTGTGTTGACACAGTTAAAATACGTCAGCGTGTGACGGCGGATAATGTCAGCTGTCGTATCGGTCATGCCCTTCTGGCGGGTATTGACCAGACCGTTTTCTATACGCTGGCTGACTTCCTCTGTGCTCAGTCCTCTGTAAATCATTGAAGTATATTACCTGTGCAGTATCATACCGGCAAGCCTCTGTTTCATGGCGGCCGGATCATTTCCTGCGGATGCCTCATTGGCAAACATCATGCCGTTTCTGCGGTCAACGCCGGCCATAAAGGCGGCGATGCAGTACGCGGCCCAGACATGGCACTGCGGTTTTTCAGAACACGGGGCGACCCATGTATCATCGGGTGAACAGTACAGAACGCCGCTGCCGGAAAGAATCATGACAGCCGCCCGGGTTTCCGCGGAAAGCTTTTGGGCAATTGTGTCCGGTCTTTCCTTTGCGCCGTTCAGGGCATACGCATCGCTTTCATCCATGATCATGATTGGGGAAAGGTCTATCAGCGCCTCCAGCGCTTCCGGCAGGATATCCCTGCTCTTTTCACCGAAAATCAGATACAGCGGCATTTCCAGCTCACGCAGGACGTCGACAAGCTCTTCCGCCCCGTCAGAGGAAAGCATTTCGGCATATACGGCAATCGCGCCGTATTCGTCCGGGTCGATGTCATAGACCTGGGTGAGTGAAAAAGGATATTCGCTGCCGTCACCACAGAAGGCCGCGTCATTGCCGGCCGGATCGATCATGCGGAATGTGCAGCCGCCGATTTCCCCGCTGCCTTCAGCCAGTTCAATTCCAAGCTCTGCCGCGCCTTCACGGGCAAAGCCGCCGTATACACCTTCGCCGGGATCGCAGATCACGGTAAACGGAAAGCCCAGCATGCGGAAGCAGCGGCCGGCCTGATATCCGCCGCCGCTGACAGTCTGGTGCCGGGAAAGGATCTCTGCCTCCTCATTTCCCTTCGGCAGAGCCTTCACATATGTCCGCAATTCTGTATGGACAGATCCGATGATCAGAAGTTTTTTCATACGGAATCATTATAACAGCTGTTGCGCTCATTCCTTTTGCATTCCTTTAAGATTTTCTGAAACCGGAACATGATCTTCCCGGTTCCGGTCCGTAAGCACAAAAAAAGTTCAGGGTTTCCTGAACTTTCTGAGTGGTCCCAGGCAGAATTGAACTGCCGACACCGGCATTTTCAGTGCCGTGCTCTACCTACTGAGCTACAGGACCATTGGTTGCGAGGGAAGGATTTGAACCAACGACCTCCGGGTTATGGGCCCGACGAGCTACCAGGCTGCTCTACCTCGCGATAAGTTTGGGATGCTCTGCCGATACAGAACAGGAAGATAAATGGCGGAGGAGCAGGGATTCGAACCCTGGCGCCAGTTTCCCGACCTACCGGTTTTCAAGACCGGACCCTTCAACCACTTGGGTACTCCTCCATAGTGGACCCTGAAGGACTCGAACCTTCGACCAGTCGGTTATGAGCCGACAGCTCTGACCAACTGAGCTAAGGGTCCGTGCCGGGTTTGCACGCCGATACGCACTTAACAAGAAATGGTAGCGAGGGTGAGACTCGAACTCACGACCTACCGGGTATGAACCGATTGCTCTAGCCAACTAAGCTACCTCGCCATA
>JAUNJW010000375.1 GCA_030533035.1 Erysipelotrichaceae bacterium | reverse complement strand
ACAGCTTTTACTTCGTAGTCCTTAAGCAGGTCATAGGTTCTGGAAATAATGCCGGTTGTCGTGTTCTCGACCGGAATCATGGCATAGTCAAGTTCACCGGCCTCCACCGCATGCAGGATTTCCCTGAAATTCCTGAAACCGGTCTGTTCGATGTCTTTTCCCCTGAAATATTCCAGCGCTGCGATTTCGCTGAATGTGCCGTTATGTCCCTGAAATCCGACTCTGATTTTCATGTCTGCCTCCTGACTGGTATAATTCTAGTATGCGCAAAACTGACAGGCAACTTAAAAACCATCTGATCCTTTTCATTGGCTGTCTGATCATTCCCGGCCTGCTCCTGCTTACCCTTCTGTATATCGGTTTTTCAGAAAGAAACCTGAGCGGACTGCTGAATGAAGAAGCTTTTTTTCCATATGTCCACATCGCCGCCATGTTCATGCTCGCATGGCTTGTGTACCTGCTGGGAATCCTGTCGCGCCGCTGTGAGTCAAAACTGAAAACAGTACCTTCCCTGTTCCTGCTGGCCCTGCTGATCAGCGCTTCCCTGTGGATCGGCTGGAGCAGCACCGACGGTTTCCTGGCCACCGTCCATATCATGCTTGCATATGCCGGCTTTGTCTGGATGAATGTCCTTTTTTACGCCTGGGCCAGGTATTGGACCAGATATGTGAAAATCTATATCTGCCTGGGTTTCACCGCGTTTATGCTGAGTGTTTCCCTCGGCTATGTTTCGGGAATATCAGAAGTTCTCTATGGCGCCGGCTGTTCCGTTCTTCTTTCGCTGTGCGCTGTCAGCAAATAAAAAGGCCGTCATTACTGACGGCGCTTGCCTCGATTAACGGTCGAAGTACTTCTTGCGGTCTTCGCTCAGGTTGTCGCAGTAGTAGCGGACAGTCAGAGTTTCGGAAACCTTGTTCTCTTCAGCGGGTTCAACGATGAATCCGTCGCCTTCGAGCATGCAGTTCAGAATCGCATTGCATGTTGCGGACAGGTTGTCAACACCGGCCTCAACTTCTGTGAGCAGGTCGCCCGCGTTGATTTCGATGTAGAGCCAGTCCATGGCATGAGCTTCGCCCTTCTTCCAGTTGATGATGTCTTCGTAGTCCTTGACTGTTCTCTTGACAACTTCAACCTTCGGTTCAGCCTTCTTTGTTGTCTTCTTGGCGGCTGTCTTCTTGGCAGGAGCCTTTTCTTCCTTGACAACAGCCTCAGGGGTCTCATCTGCATCTGCAGGTGCGGCCTCCTCTCCTCCTTGATCCGGTTCCTTTGATTCCTCTGCTGCAGGCTTATCTGCCGGAGCAGGATCTTCCGCAGATGCAGGTTCAGCCTCCGGCGCAGGTTCCGGTGCCGGCTCCTCCGCAGGCTTGGCTTCTTCTGCAGGCTCTGCTTCAGCCTCCGGTGCCGGCTCTTCAGCTTTTTCTGCTGCCGGTGCCGAATCCGCTGCAGGAGCAGGCTCTTCAGCCTTCTTCTCCTGAACCGGAGCTGCTGCTGCAGGCTCCTCGACAGCCACTTCGCCACTGCCTTCGTCAGCGAATGTATACACTGCCGACGGCATGTAAGTGACCATCATAGCTGCGCAAAGAATGAATGCAAGAAACCTTTTAAGAGTCTTGTTCTTCTTCATTTGATATTCTCCTCTCAGCTAAATAGTTATAGGAAATACGTAATTGTCTGGTCTTTTTCCAATGTTTTTGACCGTTTTTGGATAGAAGGGCATATTACACCCAGTAATCCATATTCTCCTATATCGTACTTGAGGGCGCCAAAAAAAGCAACAAATGTGCAACGTTTTCATTGTATTTTTGTTGCTGTTTGTTGCACTTTTTTGCTGCAAATAAAAGAATCC
>JAUNJW010000374.1 GCA_030533035.1 Erysipelotrichaceae bacterium | reverse complement strand
GGAACCTTTCTGACTTTCGCGGTGATATACATCGGCTCCCCGCTTAAAACCGTGGCGCTGAGATGGTATTCCTCCGCGTCCAGGAAAACATATTCAATGTCAATACCGAACGGTGATTCAATGTTCCGTGCATATTCTTTCAGTTCGTCAATGACTGCCGGATCGATTTTAAGCGGCTGAAAAGTCCTGACGCTGCGTCTGTGATTCATTGCGTTTATGAGTTCTGCCATTATACATCTTTTCCTTTTAATACAGAAATTATAAATGCTCCGCATGCATGCGCAACTGAAGTGCCCATGAAGAAAAGCAGGTTTCCCTGCTTTGTTCAGTCAATCAGTTTCAGATAGCGGAAGGCGTTGAGGATGCCGTCGTCGTTGACGTCTGTTGTGATATAGTCGGCCGCCTCCTTGATTTCCCTGCCGCCGTTGCCCATGGCGACATTGAAGGCGCACTGTTCAAACATGGAAAGATCAATCTTCGCATCGCCGAACGAGATGGTGTCCTTCCGGTCGGCGCCGATGTAATCCAGGAGTTTTTCGATCGCTGTTTTCTTGGTGATGCCGGCCGGTCCGAGATCGCCGAAGATGGCCAGCTCGCCCTTGCCGCCCCATGTATTGGCGACCATGTCCGGGAATTCTTTCTTTGAATCCAGATGATCCTGATACGTTCTCAGCACAAAGGAGATCTTGTTGACGTCGCTGCGGTATCTGTCATCTCCTTCCACATAGAAGAACTGTTTTCTGATTCTTTCCGCCTGGGCTTCGCGGTCCACGCTCTTTGCGCCTTTGCCTTCCTTGTAGCGGGCAAACGCGTCCGGTCCCTGTTCCATGAAGACGGGATCCACATAACGGCCGGAATTGCATTCCAGAATGAAGCCGATGTTTCTCTCTGTGCACCAGTCGACAACCCGCTTTGTCTGTTCGTATGTCAGGCTCTGGTGCATGACCACATGGTCATGATCCTCCACATAGCCGCCGTTGGCGCCGATCATGCCGTCAAGTTCCGGCAGGTCTCTCTGCAGAACCTCAGCCTTGGAACAGCCGGTGCAGATATATACCTTATGGCCGTTGGCCCTGGCCTGGTCAATCGCTGTTTTGGCAGAGGCGGGCGTTTTCGCCTGATAGTCAATCAGAGTTCCGTCAACATCGAGAAAAATCACTTTGCTTTCCATACTTCATTCTCCTTATATCCACTGAAAATTGTAGCAGAATAAAGGATTAATCTCATCCATTTGACTGCGGAATGCGGTATTGTATCTTCAGAAACGGAGGGAATTATCTGATGGGACATTTCTATTTTGTACGCCATGGCGAATCTTTGTGGAACGTGGAAAACAAAATCTGCGGCGCCACTGACATTGACCTGACGGAAAAAGGCTTTCAGCAGGCAGAACAGGCGGCGGAAAGCATCCTGCACCAGGAGCTGAAGATCGACATGATCCTGGCTTCCCCCCTGAAACGGGCTTACCATACAGCACAGGTCATTTCAAAAAGAACGGGAATTCCCCTGAAAGCCGAGCCGAGGCTGACCGAGCAGAACTTCGGAAAATGGGAAGGCACTGCGAGGGACGGCGAAGATTTCAGAATCGCCAAAACCCATTTCATCGAATCCTGGGACGGCGGCGAAAGCATCTTAAAAACAGCCCACCGGGTCTATTCGCTTCTCGACGAGATCACGTCACAGGAAGAAACGGTTTATCTCCTGGCTGCCCACAATGGTCTGGCCCGGATCATCCAGTCTTACTTTCATGACATGAGCAACGAGGAGTTTGCCGCCTTCGGGATCGGCAACTGTGAAATCAGAAGATACGATTATTGAGCATTACAAAAGCCGGCAGCCGCCGGCTTTC